>NZ_JBHMFC010000011.1:0-64174 GCF_042427585.1 Mariniflexile ostreae
TAGAGCGCAGTTCAGAGGGGTTAGAAACGTAGAGTTCTTCCTATATAGACTTACAACAATTTATGCATAATCTTAAAATCCCACAACTTTATGACTTGATCCAGCATCATGGAAGGTTTATAGAAATAGAATTAAAATAAGCCTATTCTCAATAGTCCTAAAAATAAAAAGTCCTTACTTTTTTTTAAAGCAAGGACTTTTATTCTCTTGTTGGCCTACTAGGGCTCGAACCTAGACTCTTCTGGACCAAAACCAGACGTGTTGCCAGTTACACCATAGGCCAATATACGTTTGAGCGTGCAAATTTAGTATAAAGTTTTATTTAAGCAAACATTTTGACTAAAAAATTTCAAAAAACTTAAGCTTTACTTAAAAACATACAAAATTTAGTATTTATTAGTAAATTCGCCAGAGTAAATTAACAAATAAAACGAACTATAGCTTATCCTTTTTATAATCCTGCACATCACATGTTACCGTGCTCGCAAGATAACCCTTTGCAAATACCGTAAAACGGATGCTTTATAAGACCATTTTAATAGACACACCGATACATGAAAGATTTCAATTTTAAGAAATGGAATACCATTTTAGGATGGTTCACTTTTTTAATAGCGCTTACCGTATATAGCTTAACCGTAGAGCCTACAGTAAGCTTTTGGGATGCAGGAGAATACATCCTTACTGCAGCAAAACTTCAAGTAGGACATCCTCCAGGAGCACCGTTTTTCCAAATGTTGGGCGCTTTTTTCACTTCGTTTGCCCTAGAGCCTTCACAAATAGGTTTTATGATGAATATGATGAGTGCCTTTGCAAGCGCGTTCACCATTCTTTTTATGTTCTGGACCCTAACCATACTTTTAAAAAAACTAGCTGGAGGCGAAGAAATAGTAACTCAAGACAAAGCGGTGGCTATTTTAGGAAGTGCTTTTGTAGGCAGTTTGGCTTTTACGTTTACCGATTCTTTTTGGTTCAATGCTGTAGAAACAGAAGTTTATGCCATGGCCACATTAATCATGTCTGCTTTATTTTGGTTAGGCTTACGTTGGGAACAAGACATGGATAAACCTCGTGGCAATCGTTGGCTTATCTTAATTTCGTTTGTTATCGGGCTCTCCTTTGGAGTCCATTTTATGGGTTTACTAACCATTCCGGCTATTGGACTGGTATATTACTTTAAAAATTACAAAACGATTACTGTTAAAAATTTCATCATAGCCAATGTCGTATCCGTTGGTATTTTGCTATTCGTTTTTAAACTATTGGCCCCAAATATTCTCGAGCTTTTTAGTGTATTCGAAATATTTTTCGTGAACACTATTGGAATGCCCTTTAACTCGGGATCCATTATTGCCGGTATAGTTGTAGTTGCCGCTATCCATTACGGCTTGCGATACACCAGAAAAAAAGAGTACATCCACCTCAACACAGGTATATTGTGTATCACTTTCGTTATTATTGGTTTCTCCAGTTGGTTAATGCTTCCTATACGTGCCAATGCCGACGTTGTAATCAATGAAAACAATCCTTCTAGTGCTCGCGAGCTATTAGCCTATTACAACTTAGAGCAGTATCCTGAAACCCATTTGTTTTATGGCCCGCAATTCACAGATCAGTATGCGTATTTAGACGACAAAAACCCTTATATCGATGATAAACCTAAATATGAAAAAGATGAAGAAAAAGGTAAGTATGTTATCGTAAACGATTTTAAAAATGCTAAACAAAACTACAACTCTAAGCATGCTTCTTTTTTACCTAGAATGTGGAGCACAGAACATGCTGAAAACTACATGATGTTCTCGGGTTTTTTAGACTTTAAGTTAAAACCAGAATATCAAATGGAAAACCAGTTGCGAACCGCCATTTCAGATTTCAAAAGCAATGTGCAAAAAGGCAACGTGGATTATCAAGATTACAATAACTTTTTAAAGAAGTTTAAAAGCTATATCGATATTCAAAAACCATCCTTGTGGCAAAACATCACATACATGGTAGAATACCAGTTGGGCTATATGTACTGGCGTTATTTTATGTGGAATTTCACAGGACGACAAGACGACATCCAAGGCAGGTACGATAATCACGGCAATTGGATAAGCGGCATCAAACCTATAGACGAAAAGCTACTAGGCTTCTCCCAAGACAACCTCCCAAGCGACGTTAAAAACAACAAGGCAAGAAACACCTACTATTTTTTACCTTTTATCTTAGGACTAATCGGGTTATTCTTTTTGTTCAATAAAGACAAAAAACTGTTCTGGGTCATGTTGGTTTTTTTCCTTTTTACAGGAATTGCCATTCAAGTGTACACCAACGTAAGGCCTTTTGAACCTCGTGAACGCGATTATTCTGTGGTGGGCTCCTTCTACGTCTACGCCATTTGGATCGGTTTTGGTGTGTATGCCATATTTGAAACCATCAAAAAATACATGTCCGCTAAACTCGCAGGCCCTTTAGCCACAGTTGTTTGCTTAATATTAGTACCAGGAATTTTGGCTGCTAACAATTGGGACGATCACGACCGTTCAGGAAAATACACCGCCCAAGCCATGGCGAAAATGTATCTGGATTCCTGTGCCGAAAATGCCATCCTATTTACCATAGGCGATAATGACACCTTCCCGCTTTGGTACGCTCAAGAAATTGAGGGCTACAGAACGGATGTACGCATTATAAATACCAGTTTATTTCAAACCGATTGGTACATCGATCAAATGAAGCGCCAAGCTTACGAAAGCGAGCCCATACCTTCACAGCTTACGCACTTCGATTACAAATATGGTACCAATGATTATGTTATAAAAGACGCCATAACACAAGACACCTTAGACGTTAAGGACTTTTTAAACTTTGTAGTTAGCAAAAACCCAAAAACCAAATATAAGTACGCCTTAGAACAACAAGGTGTAGATGTATCTGCTATTAGAAGTCAAGATTTAAATGCAAGCTATTTACCTACCGAGCACTTAAGACTTCCTGTAAATAAAGAAAATGCATTAAAATACGGCATTGTAAAACCAGAAGATGCAGATAAAATCGTATCGCATATCGACATCAGAATAAAAGAAAGCGCTATTTATAAAAACCGCCTTTTAATGCTCGATATTGTGGCCAATAACGAATGGAAACGTCCTATATATTTTACAGGGGGCAGTTTTGGTGATGATGATTATATTTGGATGAAAGACTACTTGCAACTAGACGGCATGTGCTACAAGTTAGTTCCTATTAAAACGGCTGTAGATCGCGCAAATCCGTTTGATATGGGGCGAGTAGACTCCGATATTATGTATGAAAAAGTTAAAAACTGGGATTGGGGCAATAGTGGTAGCCCAGACATCTATCATGATACAGAAACGCGTAAAAACTCCATTACGTATCGTGGTAATTTAGCAAGATTAATAGAAAAATTAATCAATGAAAATCAATTAGATAAAGCTGAAGAAATTGCAGACATAGCCATGATCAATATGCCTGTAGAATATTTTGGTTTTTACACCCTCTTAGAGCCTTATATCAATTCCTATTATGAAGTAGGGGCTACAGAAAAAGCAAGAAAACTTTATAAAGAAGTCGCTAATAAGTATCAAGAAAATCTGTTATACTACAGTGGCTTAAAAGTAAAAAACCAAGAAAGACTATTTGAAGAGATTTATACAGATATTCAACGTTACAAAAGCTTGGTAGACATTCTTATGCGCTACGATAGAGAGTTTGCACAAACCGAAAGCGATACATTTAACAATAACCTTTCGCTATTCACTCATTTTATGGGTGAAGAAGACCGTGCACCTTTACCCGAAAATGATACTTTAGAAGCTCCTGTAGAAGACAGCAGCATTCTTAATATAAACGACGACGCCAATTAAATTTTAAATTGACTAAGGCATGTCCTTAATCCCTACTAAAACACCTTTAGCGGTAAAGAAGTTATTCCCAAACTATACTTGGAACCTCTCTACCGCTAAAAAAACCATTTATCTAACGTTTGATGATGGCCCTACACCCGAAATTACCAACTGGACTTTAAGCGTCTTAAAGCAATATCATGCTAAAGCCACTTTTTTCTGTATTGGAGATAATGCAGAAAAACACCCTGAGGTGTTTAAAACTATTTTAAAAGACGGGCACACTATCGGAAACCATACGCACAACCATTTAAATGGATGGAAAACCAAAACGAAAGAATACTTAAGAAGTATTGAAAAAACCCATGCTGTTCTCCAATCTTATTTCTCAAAACATGAAACGGGTGTTAGACTTAACGATCAAGAATGGCACAACCCTCTTCTTTTCCGTCCGCCTTATGGCCGAATAAAGCCTAAGCAAGGTCGAAGATTACGGGCTCTAGGTTACAAAATCATTATGTGGGACATACTGTCATTTGACTGGGATGCATCGGTAAGCCCAGAAACCTGTGCAAAACGTGTTATTAATAAAACTTCAAACGGAAGCATTATTGTGTTTCACGATAGCAAAAAAGCATCTAAAAACATGATGTATGCACTACCAAAGGTATTAGATTATTTTAGTAAACGCGGGTACTCGTTTGAGTCTATAAAATAAAAAAATCTAAAATAACGAAAGATTTATGCACGGTAACACGTAGTATTTACAGCAATTCAAATATACTGCTGTATAATATTTATAAGCGTATTAGCATCCTGCTCTCCACTTTGGCGCCATTTCATATCACCATGCTTATAAACAATTAAGGTTGGTAAAGTTTTTACACGCAATGCTTCTGCAAGCTGCTTGTTTTTTTCAACATCAATTTTTATAACCTTTGCTTTATCACCAAGTGCCGCAGCCACATCTCTCAACACGCCGTGCATAATATTAGAATGATCAGTCCTATCTGTAAAAAAATCTAATAAAACAGGAATTTCCTCATCTATAAGTTCTCCAAATTTTGACATATATTATTGTTTATTAGTCAAATGCATACTACAAACCTACACAATTTTTTTCGTGTTTAGCTAAGAGTCAATAAAATCAACTTGTATGCAGTACTGAGACCGTGCCTAATGTATAAAAAAACCACGAAAAATTAAAATTTTATTTCACCAGATTTAGGATCTATTTTCTTTTCCTTTTTTAAGTTCTATAACCGTTATTTCTGGCCAGATTCCCACACGGCCAGGAAAGGCCAAATAACCAAAACCCCTGTTCACGTTTAAATACTGCCCCATTTCTTTATAAATACCAGCCCAATGCTTATAGCGCCATTTTGCTGGGCTCCATTTAAACCAGCCCGGAATTTCTATCCCAAATTGCATACCATGCGTATGCCCGCTTAACGTTAAGTGATAATGGTAATCGTCTTGAATCACTTTTTTATCCCAATGGGTAGGATCATGACTTAGCAATATCTTAAAGTCGTTTTTAGCAATGTTTTTAGAGGCTAGTTTTAAATCTCCAGCGGTTTTAAAGCCTCCTGTACCCCAATTTTCAACACCAACCAATGCCAGGCGTTCCTCGCCTCTTTCAATAAACCGACTTTCATTCAACAACAAATCAAAGCCTATTTCTTTTTGAAGCGCTTTTAAATCTTCCAAATTTTGATGTTTTGCTGCTTCAGATTCCCAAGACACATAATCGCCATAATCATGATTTCCTAAAACCGAAAACAAACCATCTTGCGCCTTCATTTTATTGAAAACATTTTTATAAGGCACTAACTCCTCTGTTTTATTATTAACAATATCACCGGTAAAAAAAATAACATCACTTTGTTGTTCATTGATTAAGTTTACGGCATACTCAACTTTTTCCATATCATCAAAACTCCCAGAATGAATGTCACTAATTTGAGTGAGCTTATAACCATCGAACGCTTCAGGCAAATCTTCAAAATACAGACTGTATTTCAATACTTTATAATTATACCTCCCTTTATAAATGCCATAAATAATAGATGCTAATGGAATGGCCGCCACACCTAAAGCTATTTTACTTATAAAGTGCCTTCTAGAGGGTAGATAGTCTCCTTTTGCTGCACGTCCTTCAGTAAAGTAACGATAAAGTGCCTGCGGAATCCTAACAACATCTTCTCCAAACATCACCAATAACAAAACCATTTTAGGCACTAATACCATGACTAAAAACCCAAACGCATAAGCATGGGCATTGCTTAAACCTTCTCTTCGATTAAAACCATAATAATGCCCAATAAAACTTCCAATAACGGCAATAGAAATAAGCCAGTACATCCCCAAAACCCAATGATTTCTAACAAGTGTTTTAAGTGCCTGATAAGCATACAGATCTATGATGATATAGATAACAAGGAACACAACCCAACGAAGCATATTTCTTTTTTTTGGCTGCAAAGGTAATTGTTTTTAGGTTCTCATAGTTTTTGACTCTACCATTTTAACGGTACCTTATGAGTTATTGGCCATCAGGATATCAACAAGTTGCCTTATTCAATCTTTATCAGAAATCGTTTTTTGGGTTCATTAAAACACTTAGAACGAACTATGGAAGCCTGTGGCAAGGCATCCACCTTAGTACCTGTTATTAAAAAGCAATACCGTCCATAAAACTCTAATGCATACAAAACCTCCTTCATAGGTTTTTATAACACAACAACCACAACAGATAACATGTCCCGCTCTTTTGTTAATTCATAGAAAACATTATGCCACTAGTGGGAAAATCTAAAACGTAACCCAGCACTATCGGCACCAGCTTATTGGGCGTTTTTGGTAAAATGGTGGATGTTGGCGCATATTGCTATTAACCCAAATTTAGGTTTTGAAGAAAAACGCATGCGTATTAATTCCAGTTCTATAGGAGGTCACTTTTTTTCTATATAACGCTTAACTTTTTGTAATTTTGAAATTCCATCAAAACCAACAAAATGTCAGACCAAAAACGTCTTTTTTTAGTAGATGCTTACGCTTTAATTTTCCGTGGCTATTATGCCTTCATAAAAAATCCAAGAATCAATTCGAAAGGCGAAGACACCTCTGCCATCATGGGCTTTATGAATTCACTTTTAGATGTTATTAAACGAGAGCGCCCAGACCATTTGGCGGTTTGTTTTGACAAAGGCGGTAGTGCCGACCGTGTGGAAATGTTTGAAGCCTATAAAGCCAATAGAGATGAAACGCCCGAAGGCATCAAAACGGCCGTTCCCCATATTTGTAAAATTCTTGAAGCCATGCACATTCCCATTATGGTTAAGGAAGGTTACGAGGCCGATGATGTTATTGGCACGCTTTCCCGTCAAGCGGAAAAAGAAGGCTATAAAACGTTTATGGTAACACCCGATAAGGATTTCGCACAACTGGTAACCGAAAACATCTTTATGTACCGCCCTGTTTTTGGTGGCGGTTACGAAACTTGGGGCATACCAGAAGTACAGAAAAAATTTGAAGTCACAGACCCCATGCAGGTTATAGATTTTTTAGGCATGATGGGCGATTCTAGTGATAATATCCCTGGTTTACCTGGTGTAGGCGAAAAAACAGCCAAAAAGTTTATAGCGCAGTACGGCAGCATGGAAAATCTTTTAGCAAACACGCACGAGCTAAAGGGAAAAATGAAGGAAAAAATAGAAGCTGCTAAAGATTTAGGCATGCTCTCTAAAAAGCTGGCCACCATTATGCTAGATGTTCCTGTAACATTTAATGCCAAAGATTTTGAGTTGGAACAACCGGATACTGAAAAAGTAGTGGCTATTTTTCAAGATTTGGAATTTAGAAGATTAACGGACAATTTCTTAAAAACATTTTCTGTAGAAGCGGAGGTTTCGGCCAGCAATCCATCCGACAATGCCACAGGAAAACCTGAGGTAAAAACAACACCTAAAGCACAAGGCGCTGCTGGCGAAGGACAGTTTTCGTTGTTTGGCGGCGACCCATCTGAAGCAATAGAACACACACCGGAACATGTTCGAAAAACAGCAGAAAACACCTCACATTTTTATCAAAGTGTTGCGCCTGGCATAGGCACCAAATTATTCTTAAAAAACGTAATGGCTCAAACCAGTGTGTGTTTTGACACCGAAACCACAGGCTTAAACCCGCTAACAGCAGAGTTGGTAGGCATTGCATTTTCTTGGGAAGTGGGCAAAGGTTTTTATCTGCCTTTTCCCGAAAACAGAGACGAAGCCCAAGAACTTATAGAGCAGTTGCGCCCGTTTTTTGAGAATGAAGCCATCGAAAAAGTGGGCCAGAATTTAAAATACGATATTAAAGTTTTAGCGAAATACAATATTGAAGTAAAAGGCAAACTGTTTGACACCATGTTAGCGCATTATTTAATTAATGCAGATATGCGGCATAATATGGATGTTTTAGCCGAAACGTATTTAAATTACACCCCTATTTCTATTGAAGCTTTAATTGGAAAAAAAGGAAAAAACCAATTATCCATGCGAAGCGTGGCATTGGAAAAACAAACCGAATATGCGGTGGAAGATGCCGATATTACCCTTCAGCTTAAAGAACATTTTCAAAATGAATTAGGCGAAGCCAATACCCAAAAATTATTTGATGACATTGAAATTCCATTGCTTCGTGTGTTAGCGGCTATGGAGTTAGAAGGCATTAATTTAGATGAAACGTTTTTAAATTCCTTATCAGAACAGCTTGATAAAGATATCAAAACCTTAGAAACCACTATTTATACGGCAGCTGGCGAAGCATTCAACATCGCATCCCCTAAACAGTTGGGCGATATTTTATTTGACAAAATGAAATTGGTCGATAAGCCAAAGAAAACCAAAACAGGACAATACGCTACGGGTGAAGATATTTTAAGTTATTTGGCGAAAGACCACGATATCATTCAACATATTTTGGAGTTTAGAGCCTTGTCTAAATTAAAAAGCACGTACATAGATGCCCTACCTACACAAATAGAACCCTTAACAGGAAGAGTCCATACCGATTATATGCAAACCGTTGCTGCTACTGGACGTTTAAGTAGTAATAACCCAAACTTACAGAACATCCCTATTAGAACGGAGCGCGGACGCCAAGTACGTAAAGCCTTTATTCCAAGAAATGAAGATTACATCTTACTGGCTGCCGATTATTCACAAATAGAACTGCGTATTATCGCAGCTTTGAGCAAAGAAGAAAACATGATCAACGCCTTTAAAAACGGCGAGGATATTCATGCTTCTACCGCTTCCAAAGTATTTAATGTGCCTTTAGATGAAGTAACCCGCGAACAACGTAGCAATGCCAAAACGGTGAATTTCGGTATTATTTATGGCGTTTCCGCTTTTGGATTGAGCAACCAAACCGATTTATCCCGAAGTGAAGCCAAAGAGCTGATTGACACCTATTATGCGACCTATCCTAAATTACGGGGGTATATTAGCCAGCAGGTCGATTTTGCACGCGATAACGGTTATGTACAAACCGTTTTAGGGCGCAGACGCTATTTAAAAGATATCAATTCCCGAAATGCCGTAGTGCGTGGTGCAGCAGAACGCAACGCCGTAAACGCGCCCATTCAAGGAAGTGCTGCCGATATTATTAAAATAGCCATGATTAACATCTACAATAAACTTCAAGACGGGCAATATAAAACTAAAATGCTCCTACAAGTACATGATGAGTTGGTTTTTGATGTGTATAAACCTGAATTGGAAACCATTAAAACCCTTGTTAAAACCGAAATGGAGAATGCTTATAAGTTAGACGTGCCGCTTGATGTGGATTTGGGAACTGGAGCGGATTGGTTGGAGGCGCATTAATCTTAATACAAATAATAAATACTATGGCAAACAAATACTTGAGTTACATAACGGATGAGCATCTTATGCTCTGTATCAAAAATCTTCATAACTCATATTTAAGAGCAAAAGCCAACGTTAGTAAGAGAAAGTTTTATACAAATAAAATTGATATCGTGAAACTCACTTTTGATGCCAGTTTTAATGAGCTTGATGAAATAACTCTTATAAAAACAGAAATAAATAGACAAATTGATAAATCAATAAACAATTCTATTGGAACTTTTCATGAACAGATTTTAGGAGGTGTGGATGGTTTTGAAATTGGAAATTTTAGTGGCTTTGATATCAAAGCTTCAGACGACACCCTTTTTGCTGATATTAAAAACAAACATAACACCATGAACAGTAGTTCTGCCGAAAGTTTATTTCAAAAATTAGCAACCTATGCTGATACTTACAAACAAGCGCAATGCTATTGGGTTCAAATTTTAGCTAAAAGTAGTTTTAACGAAAAATGGTTTAGTGACATTAATGGTAAGGAGTACAGCCATAGCAGGGTAAATAAAATTTCTGGCGATCAATTTTATAAATTGCTTACAGGAAAAGAAAATGCTCTTTTCGAATTATATAAAATTTTACCAATAGCCATTTCTGATTATTTAAATAGCATTAAGAATGAAGCATCTGATAACAACTCAGCACTACAAGAAATTAAATCTAGCTCAGAAATCTCAAAGAGAAGTATCTTAGATGAAATTACATTTGAAAATTACAACTATTACTTAGGTTTTGATAAACTTAAATAATAATCATTAAGAAATTTTATAACAGAATACCCTATCTCCTTTCCCAAATTACAAGGTACAGCATTTCCAATCTGCTTGTATTGTTGAGAAATTGAACCTGCAAATTTCCAATCGTCCGGAAACGTTTGAATTCGAGCATACTCACGCACAGTAAAAGGTCGTGTTTCATCTGGATGACATCTTTCAGTTTGTTTTTGTGCAGGACTACAGGTTAATGTTAAACTTGGCTCGTCCCAGCCTATTCTTCTTGCCATTCCTGTTTTTCCGCCTCCTAAATAAAAACTCTTGCCCATATATTCTTTTTGTAACTCTAACGGCAAATCTCTCCAATAACCTTTTGGCGGCACTAAATCTAACACGTCCTTCTTATGTTGTGGATATTTTGAACCTTCAGATTTAGGAACATCAGTATCATATAATTTGCCTTTTTTCAAGGCATCAGACAAATTATAAATAGATTGATAAGGTCTTGGGTATTCATATTTCACATCAATATCTTTTCTAATACCAACCAAGATTAAACGCTCACGTTTTTGTGGAACTTTAAAGTTAATGGCTTTCAAAACTTTTACTGGAACAACATTATAGCCTATTTCATTAAGGATTGAAATCATGCCTTTTAATGTTTCGCCTTTTTCGTGAGACAAAAGACCTTTTACGTTTTCACCAATACAAATTGGCGGATTTACTTCTTTTACGGTTCGAGCAAATTCATAAAATAAAGTTCCTCTAGCATCTTCTAAGCCCAACCTTTTTCCTGCATAACTAAATGCCTGACACGGAAACCCACCAGTAACAATATCAACTTCTCCCCTATACTTTTCAAAATTAAAGGATTTAATATCACCCTCAAGCACATTCCAATGCGGCCGATTTTCCCTTAAAGTCTGGCAGGCCCATTTATCCATTTCATTTAATGCAACACAGCTAATTCCAGCCTTCTCTAGCCCTATGGCTAAGCCTCCTGCTCCCGCAAACAACTCTAAAACTTTAAACTCTTTTATAGGGGCTTCTGAATTATCCGTTTCAATATCAAGTTCATCAAATAATGGTTTTAAAAGAAAATTAATATCCTCTCTTTTGTAAACTCTGTATTCACTTATTGGCTCCCTTAAAGCATGAAGCTTCCCTTCTCTATCCCATCTACGTAAAGTTTCTTTACTTTTTCCAAGAATTTCTGCCGCTTCAGAAAGCGAATAATATTTTTCTGTAACCATATTACACAACATTAAACAATGGTTACAAATTTAAAAAATAATTTACTATTAATTATAATCTTTTTTCTAAAAAATTATTTAAATCTTATGAGCATAAATTCAAACTATAAAAATGGATATATGAAAATTCATAAAAACTCTCATCTATCCAAGACATATTATAAATTCCGAACTACAAACCCACTCCCCTACCTCTCCCAAACATTAAATTTAAGCTAAAAACTTCCTCAATAAAGATATAATGGTTATGTTACGAACTTTCTAAATATTTATAAATATAAACATATGATTTTCAAGAAACTTGTGGGCATTGAGCCTTTGGAACTGATTCCGTCTGCGAATAAAGCATTAGAGTCTTTTACAGAAACGCTTATATTGCATGAGGATATGCCAAGTAGTGCAGATGAGGTTGTAGCGCGTATTGGAGATGCCGATGGCGTTTTGGTAAGCTACAAAACCAATTTGGGGCGCGACATTCTAGAACGTTGTCCTAATATAAAATACATTGCCATGTGTTGCTCTCTGTATAACCCAGAAAGCGCCAATGTAGATATTCATTATGCCAACTCACGCGGCATAACCGTTACAGGGGTACGCGATTATGGCGATGAAGGTGTTGTAGAATATATAATAAGCGAACTCGTAAGGTGCTTGCATGGTTTTGGAACCACACCTGATGGTAAACAAAGAAAACCATGGGATGGTGTTGCACGTGAAATTACAGGTTTAAAAGTAGGAGTTGTAGGCTTAGGCAAATCGGGTGGCATGAATGCCGATGCACTTGCCTTTTTAGGTGCCGATATTTCTTATTTCGCTCGTAGTGAAAAAGAAGACGCTAAAGCAAAAGGCTATCGTTTTTTACCTTTAAAGCAACTGCTAGCAGAAAGTGAAGTGGTTATTACATGTTTAAATAAAAACACCATCTTACTGCACGAAGCAGAATTTGAGCATTTAGGAAATAATAAAATCTTATTCAATACAGGCCTGTCTCCTGCTTGGGACGCCGAACCTTTTGAAAAGTGGCTAAAAACAGGAGACAACCTGGTGTATTGCGATACCATTCCCGCACTAGGTGGAGAAGCATATCTAAAATATCCTAACGTAAACTGTATGAACGTTTCTACCGGACGCACGCGCCAAGCTTTTCGCAGATTAAGCGAAAAAGTACTGGCGAATTTTGCCGAGTACGCTAAAACGCAATAGGCGAAGTAATATTTCGCAACGTATTAACAATACTCCAGCCAGCGATTCTTGCCGTTTGACTATAAATGTTTAAAACGGCATGAATTTCCTGGCTTTTAATTTCTATACGATGATTATCGCCAACAAATTCTGGAATGGTTTTAATGGAAACCTTAACGTTCTCTGGCCCTGTTGATGCCAACGCGGCCGCTACAGAAACATTTACTTGCCTTGGAAAAAGCGCAATGGCCTCTACCGCACTCCCTTCAAAAGAAGTGTGTTCTTGAGTTTCGATAATAGGATCGTACACTGGGCTATATCTCATGGCTCGCGGTGACTTTGTAGATTCAAAAGTCACTTCGCTCTCCTCCATTAAAGATACGGTTCTTAACACATCAAATCCTCCAACGGCACCAGATGCAATGTGAACTCGGGTACCGTGTTCCAAAGCTGTTTTTTTAACCTCTTCATAAAAGGCAGTATCCGCAAGCCCCCCTATAGAAATCGTTACTATAGATGTTCCGTTCCTTAGGGTTGGTAACGCCAGTTCCTTTAAAGAATCTGGAGAAGATGCTTCTACAACATAATCTGGTTTAAGTTTAAGCAACTCGTCAAGAGAATGACAAGGTGTACATGTATATCCTCTATCGGTGTTATTAATGTGGTTCGAAAAAACCTGAGCTTTATCAAAAGTTCTGGAATACGTACCAATAATTTGAAAATCGGGCAATAAGCCTTTATCTAAGGCTTGTACTACTATGCTTGCAAGTCCCCCGCAACCTACAATGGCTAATGTTTTTTTTCTCATAAAGGCAAACATATAGCTTTTTTAAATTAAAAGCCAATGGATTAACCTTTCGAGTTATTTTACGTAAGAAAAAAATACTTAATTTAAGTCTATAGCTTTTAAATGCTCTATCCTGTTTCTAACCAAGAAGTCGTCAATCGTTTCAAAATGCTCGATAACCCTTTGGTCCTTAAATTCAAATACCTTTTTAGACAGCCCTTGCAAGAAGTCCCGATCGTGCGACACGAGTATTAATGTACCATCAAAGTCTAATAAAGCCTCCTTTAACACATCCTTAGATTTAATATCCAAGTGATTGGTGGGCTCGTCAAGTATCAGTAAATTAACAGGCTCTAATAATAATTTCACCATGGCCAATCTGGTTTTTTCACCACCAGAAAGCACGCTTACTTTTTTATCTATATCATCCCCTTTAAACATAAAGCGCCCTAATATATTTTTAACTTGAGTCCTAACATCTCCTTTAGCAACTTCATCTACTGTTTGAAAAACGGTTAAACCTTCATCCAGCAAGGCTGCTTGATTTTGGGCAAAATACCCCACTTTTACATTGTGTCCCAATTGGCATGTGCCTTCCACTTTTAGTTCGCCTAAAATGGCTTTTAACATGGTAGACTTCCCTTCGCCATTACGCCCAACAAAACACACTTTCTCCCCTCTAGAAATAGACATATTTGCGTTTTTAAAAACCACGTGCGCATCATAAGATTTTGAAACATCTTTAACTGTTACAGGGTAATCTCCAGAGCGGATGGTGGGAGGAAAACGCAGTCTTAAAGCAGAAGAATCTACTTCATCGATTTCAATAATCTCCAATTTTTCTAGCATACGCTCGCGAGATGTAACTTGATTGGTTTTTGAATACGTGCCTTTAAAGCGTTCTATAAACGCCCTATTTTCGGCAATAAATTTTTGCTGCTCTTGATACGCTTTTATTTGATGTGCCCTGCGCTCATCACGCAATTGCAAATAATGCGAATAATGGGCTTTATAATCATAAATACGCCCCATTGTAACCTCTATAGTCCTGTTTGTAATATTATCAATAAAAGCTTTATCGTGAGATATAACCATAACGGCCTTGGCTTTATGCAATAAAAAATCCTCTAACCAAATCACCGATTCGATATCAATATGATTGGTAGGCTCATCCAATAAAATCAAATCTGGTTTTTGAAGTAAGATTTTAACCAATTCAATACGCATACGCCATCCGCCACTAAACTCGTTGGTTAATCGGGTAAAATCTTCAGCTTTAAAGCCCAACCCTTTTAAAGCCTTTTCAACTTCAGCATCATAATTCACATCTTCTAAGGCATAATATTTCTCGCCTAAATCTGATACCCGCTCGATAATTTTCATGTACGCATCCGATTCATAATCGGTTCGGGTTTCCAATGCCTTGTTTAACGCCTCTATTTCATCACGCATTTTAAATACATGACCAAACGCCTTAGACGCCTCATCAAAAACAGTGGTGTTATCTTCCGTTAACAAATGCTGTGGTAAATAAGCAATTACAGCATCTTTAGGATATCTTACATGCCCGCGTGTCGCTTTTTGTTCATCAGCAATAATTTTCATCATAGTCGATTTTCCTGCACCATTTTTTCCCATTAATGCAATTTTATCGTTTTCATTAATAGTAAAAGACACGTCACTAAAAAGCGTATGTCCACTAAACTCAACTGCTAAATTATCTACTGAAATCATTTTATGAATTTTAAGGTTGCAAAATTAACAAAAGAGCGGTTTTAATGAACATTTTAAACGAAAATATATGAAAAACAGAAAACAGAGAACCCCAACAAAAAATAAAAAATAAATAAAAATTGAGGAGCAAAATCACAAAGAGCTCGCTATTATATAGTTGCGAAAACTAAAACATAAACAATTGCAAATCCTTTAGTTAGATATTTTTTTCAATAAAGAAAAACTATCAAAAAATATATTGAAAAAAAGCAGACTGTTGTATTTTTACTAAGTTTATTCTATATAGCATTAGAACGTTATATGCTTATTTAAATTAAAAAATGATTAGAAAGCTATTTATCACTCCGTTCCAGAAATTTATCAACACAGGAAGCCTGGCAGGCATCCTGCTTTTATCAACCACGATTCTGGCATTAATATGGGCGAATTCCCCTTTTGCACATGTTTATGAGAACCTTTTAAGGCACGAAATAGGTGTATCGTTCCAAAACTTCGAAATAAAGGAAAGCTTACTGTTTTGGATAAACGATGGGCTTATGGCTATTTTCTTTTTCCTAATAGGATTAGAGCTTAAGCGCGAACTGTTAATAGGTGAGCTAAATACCGTAAAAAAGGCCGCATTTCCATTTATTGCCGCCCTAGGCGGGGTGTTAGCCCCTGTTGCCATCTACATGTTTTTAAACCATTCGCCAGAAACAGAACCTGGCTGGGGTATTGTTATGGCTACGGATATCGCCTTTGCTTTAGCCGTTTTAAGTGCTTTGGGCAAAAGAGCGCCTTTAAGTCTTAAAATATTTCTAACAGCCTTTGCTATAATCGATGATATTGCAGCAGTATTGGTTATCGCTCTTTTTTATAGCACTAACATAGAGTGGTCGTATATTCTATATGGCTTATTATTAATAGGCTTTTTAGGCTTACTATATCACAAAAGAAAATACACCTTTACTATAGGGATTATTCTAGCCATTATTATTTGGTTTTTATTCTTAGGCTCTGGGATTCACCCCACTATTGCAGGTGTGCTATTGGCTTTTACCATTCCAATTAAAAGACGTATTGACCTGAACTCTTTTTCAAACAACTTAACCACTATTTCCGATAATATATCGAAAGCCCCTAATGAACCAGAGAAAAAACTGCTCACAAAAGATGAAATGAGCTATGTTAATAAGCTCATCCATTTAACCTTTGAGGTACGTTCGCCACTTCAACAACTAGAACACGCCTTACACAATCTTATTGCCTATTTTATATTACCTGTTTTTGCTTTTGCAAACGCCGGTGTTACTATTGGAGGAGGCAGCCATTTAGATTATGAATTAGTAGCCCATATTGCCGTGAGTTTATTTGTTGGTAAAATGCTAGGTGTTTCTTTATTCTCTTACATAAGCGTTAAACTAAAATTAACAGAACTGCCCTCAGGCGTTAAAATGAGGCATGTTATTGGTATTTCGGCCATTGCAGGTGTTGGTTTTACCATGTCTATTTTTATTGCTAATCTTGCCTTTTTAGATAACCCTGTACTTATAAACTCTTCTAAAGTGGGTATTGTAATAGGCTCTGTAATTTCAGGAATAGTAGGTTATACCTTGCTAAGACTTATGGACATTATCAAACAAAGAAAGAAGACTGCTTTATAAAATTATAAAAAAGCACAACTTATTATCTAAAGCCATTTTCGTTTTTAAACAAAAATGGCTTTATTTTGTATAGACATAACACGGTCTACACCATTTTTATGCAACCATGAACCCGTATGATAGCCATAAAAACATAACCCACTGAACACCATTCGAATAAACCAATCTCGTTTAGAATAGAATTGCTTATAAAAATCGCGCACACTATTTGGTAATCAAATATATAATCGTAAATTTGCAAACTCTTTTTAAGAGAGGAATGTTTAATTAGAAAAAAATAATAACGTGGACACATTAAGCTACAAAACCATTTCAGCCAATAAAGCTACTGTAGATAAGCAGTGGGTTTTAGTTGATGCTGATGGTCAAACTTTGGGTCGTTTAGCTTCAAAAGTTGCAAAACTATTAAGAGGCAAACACAAACCTAGCTTCACACCACATGTTGATTGCGGCGATAACGTCATTGTTATCAATTCAGAAAAAATCAACTTAACAGGAAACAAGTGGAATGACAAAACGTACATTCGTCACACAGGGTATCCAGGTGGTCAAAGAAGTTTAACAGCTGCAGAATTGTTCGGGAAAGACCCGTCAAGAGTTGTTGAAAAATCAGTAAAAGGAATGCTTCCTAAAAACAAATTAGGTGCAAATTTATTCCGAAACTTAACAGTTGTTGTTGGTTCAGAGCATGCACATGCTGCACAAAAACCAAAAGCAATCAATCTAGAAGAATTTAAATAAAATGGAAGTAATTCACAAAATTGGCCGTAGAAAGACGGCTGTTGCTCGTGCTTATGTTTCTGCAGGAAGCGGAAACATTACGATTAATAAAAAAGACTTAGCTAATTACTTTACTACAGCTACCTTACAGTACAAAGTAAAGCAACCATTAGTTTTGACTAACAATGACAGCAACTTTGATATTACAGTAAATGTATATGGAGGTGGTATTACCGGTCAAGCAGAAGCTGTTCGTTTAGCCCTTTCTCGCGCTATGTGTGAGGTAGATGCTGAAAACAGACTAACTCTTAAACCAGAAGGTTTATTAACAAGAGATCCAAGAATGGTGGAGCGTAAGAAATTCGGACAGAAGAAAGCGCGTAAGAAATTCCAATTCTCTAAACGTTAATATTATCTTTCGAATTGTATTTGCCTGTGATATATTAATCGCTGTGTAAATGCATTTCAAAACAAAAAAAATAAAACAAGTTATTGTTGTCCATAAGACTTTCCTATAATTATCAGGAAACAGGACTTAGTTTAGCATCTAAATGTTTAAGGCGAATTTGTAAAAAATGACCACTTAAGCATTGCTAATTCAACAGAACGTAAACTATTACACAAAAAATGGCAGTAGAAGTAAAAGAATTACTTGAAGCAGGTGTACATTTTGGGCATCTTACACGTAAGTGGGATCCAAACATGGCGCCTTATGTATATATGGAGCGTAATGGCATCCATATTATAAACCTATATAAAACAGCGGTTAAAATTGAAGAGGCTGGAGCTGCATTGGCAAAAATCGCCAATTCTGGACGTAAAATTTTATTCGTTGCAACAAAAAAACAAGCAAAAGATATTGTCGCTGAAAAAGCTGGTGGTATCAACATGCCATACATCACAGAAAGATGGCCAGGTGGTATGTTAACCAACTTTGTTACTATTAGAAAAGCCGTAAAAAAAATGGCAACTATTGATAGAATGAAGAAGGATGGTACTTTCATGACCTTATCTAAAAAAGAGCGTTTGCAAGTTGATCGTTTAAGAGCGAAGTTAGAGAAAAACTTAGGTTCTATAAGCGACATGACTCGTTTACCAGGAGCTTTATTTGTTGTGGATATTAAGCGTGAGCATATCGCGATTAAAGAAGCTCAAAAACTAAACATTCCTATTTTCGCAATGGTAGATACCAACTCAGACCCACGTCAAGTTGATTATGTAATCCCTGCAAATGATGATGCTTCTAAATCTATTGATAAAATTTTAACTCACGTTACTACTGCAATATCTGAAGGATTAGCAGAGCGTAAAGCGGAAAAAGATGCTACTGTAGATGCAGAAAAAGCACCTAAAGCTAAGACTGAAAAAGAGCCAAAAGCTAAAAAAGTTACCGCAGACGAAGAAGAATAATTAATAAAATTACACAATACAAAATAAGTCGTTTTAATTCTTTTCTTAGTTGAAATAATTTTAACGACTTTTTTAAATTAAAATAAGATATGGATTCTACAGTAAAAATAACAGCAGCAGAAGTAAACAAACTGAGACAATCTACCGGTGCAGGTATGATGGATTGTAAAAAAGCCTTAGTAGAAGCTGGTGGAGATTTCGATAAAGCTATCGAAGTTTTACGTAAAAAAGGACAGAAAGTTGCAGAAAAGAGAGCCGACAGAGAGTCTTCTGAAGGCGCTGCTGTTGCAAAAATAAATGCAGACGAAACTGAGGGGGTAGCAATCGTATTGGGTTGTGAAACAGACTTTGTTGGTAAAAATGATAATTTCGTAGCACTTGCCAATGAACTTGCTGAATTGGCCTTAAACTATAATACTAAAGAAGAGTTTTTAGCTGCTAGTTTTGGAAACATGACTGTTGCTGATAAATTAATCGAGCAAACAGGTGTTATCGGTGAGAAATTGGATATCACAGCTTTTGAAAAAATAAAAGCACCATATGTTGGCGCTTATGTGCACATCAATAAAATTGCAGCTTTAGTAGGTTTATCTTCTAAAGTTGATAATGCAGAGACTTTAGTAAAAGATGTAGCGATGCAAGTGGCTTCTATGGGAGCAACTTCGTTATCATACAAAGGTTTTGACGCAGCTTATGTTGCCTCTGAAACTGAAGCTAGAATTGCTGAAATTGAAAAAGATAATATTGAAAGAAGTCGTATGGGTAAAACACCTAAAAACGTACCTCAATATATTTCTATGGCACAAATTACGCCAGAGGTTTTAGAAAAAGCTGAAGAAGACGCTAAAGCTGAACTGAAAGCCGAAGGAAAGCCAGAAAAAATCTGGGACAAAATCTTACCAGGTAAAATGGAACGTTTTATTTCAGACAACACCACATTAGACCAAGAAAAATGTTTATTAGACCAAAATTTTATTAAAGATGATAAAATAAGCGTCGCTAAATACGTAGCGTCTTATGGTGATGTTGAAATTACAGGTTTCAAAAGAGCTTCTTTAGGATAATAATTAAGAACTTCAGCGCTACCGTTACATTGGTATCGGGAAGCACATTACATAAAAAACCCATCATACTTCAAAATATGATGGGTTTTTTATGTTTAAATTCCGCTACAGCAAATTAAGATATTGTTTATATTTGCACAACTCAATTTCGGAACGACTGCTTTTAGGCAAACAAAACCGAAAAAATCATATCTAAAAGAATGAAATACAAAAGAATACTACTAAAACTATCTGGCGAAGCTTTAATGGGGGACCGCCAATACGGTATCGACCCAAAACGCTTGGCAGAATATGCACAAGACATTAAAACCATAAGCGACAAAGGTGTTGAAGTCGCTATAGTAATAGGCGGTGGTAATATTTTTAGAGGTGTTTCTGGAGCCAGTAATGGCATGGATCGCGTACAAGCAGACCATATGGGCATGCTGGCCACAGTAATTAATGGTTTAGCCCTACAAAGCGCCTTAGAAGATGCCGGCTTAAAAACCCGCTTACAAACCGCTATTAAAATAGATGAGGTTGCCGAACCTTTTATTCGTAGAAAAGCCATGAGCCACCTTAACAAAGGACGTGTGGTAATTTTTGGTGGCGGCACTGGAAATCCCTATTTCACTACAGATTCTGCTGCAGTTTTAAGAGCTATTGAAATTGAGGCCAATGTCATTTTAAAAGGAACACGAGTAGATGGTATTTATAATGTAGACCCTGAAAAAGATAGTAAAGCTATAAAGTTTAACAACCTGTCTTTTGAAGAAGTGTTGAGCAAGGGCCTAAAAGTTATGGATACAACAGCTTTTACCTTAAGCCAAGAAAACGAATTACCTATCATTGTTTTTGATATGAACAAAAAAGGCAATCTATTAAAAGTAGTTTCGGGAGAAAAAATAGGAACTGAAGTAAACATCTAATTTCTGGCATAATTTTAGCATATTTATTGATCAAAAAAAGGTTTTAAAAATGGACGAGGATATTACATTTATATTAGACAGTGCAAAAGAAGCTATGGATAATGCTATTAAGCATCTTGAAAAGCAATTTACAAACATTCGAGCAGGTAAAGCGAGCCCAGCTATGCTAGGCAGTGTTATGGTAGACTACTATGGGTCACAAACCCCATTAACACAAATTGCCAATATAAATACACCCGATGGTAGAACCATTACGGTTCAACCTTGGGAAAAAAACATGCTACAAGAAATTGAACGCGGTATCGCTTATGCCAATCTAGGCTTTAATCCTATGAATAACGGCGAAACCATAATCATTAACGTACCGCCATTAACTGAAGAGCGCAGACGTGACTTAGCAAAACAAGCTAAATCTGAAACCGAAGATGCCAAAATAAGCGTTAGAACAGCCCGAAAAGAGGCCAATAACGATATCAAGAAAAATGACGACATTTCTGAAGACTTTAAAAAAAGTGCTGAATCGGATGTACAAAAAATGACAGATACATACGTTAAGAAAATTGATGAGCTTTACGAGTTTAAAGAAAAAGAAATCATGACCGTATAAATTAAAAAAGCGACTTATCATGTCGCTTTTTTATTCACCCTCTAGCACGTTTGGTCTTTGGAATGGTAAAACCTTATATCCTGTTTTTTTTTATTGTATGGACTACGCTATTAGAGGCCCAGTCTATGCACAACTTCAATACCGAGCCCAGACAAGATTCTATAAAAAAGAAAGCCTTTATAAAACAACTAGGAAACGGTTTCT
Organism: Mariniflexile ostreae; assembly: GCF_042427585.1. NCBI lineage: Bacteria > Pseudomonadati > Bacteroidota > Flavobacteriia > Flavobacteriales > Flavobacteriaceae > Mariniflexile > Mariniflexile ostreae. Next base: position 21,986 of record NZ_JBHMFC010000011.1, read on the forward strand.
TCCCTACTAAATATTTTAATTTCGATTTAAGATATTTAGTTAAATACAATCAATACGAAGCACTTAGAACAGGGCTTGGGGGGCTTACTAATGAAGCTTTTTCAGAAACATTTCGCATTAACGGCTATACCGTTTATGGCTTTAAGGACCATCGTTTTAAATATAGTATCGCTGGTGGTTTTAGACTATCTGAAAAAACAAACACCTGGATCGATTTTTCATATACCGACGATTTACAAGAAACCGGAAGCACCAATTTCTTAACAGATGGCCGTGCCTTTCAGTTTTTCGAACCACGCTTGCTAAATATTGATCTATTTCATAAACACGTCACGAAATCTATTGCATTAGAGCATCAAATTACTGCAAAACTAAATGCTGAAACTGAATTTTCTGTCAGCAAAATAGACCCTACCTATCGATATAGCTATCTATTGGGAACCCAAACCTTAGACAAATTCCATTTAAGCACTGCTAAATTAGGGTTACAGTGGAACCCATTTAATACTGCCGAACTCACTAATACTGGGCTAAAACAAATCAAACAAGGATATCCGAAGTTCACGATCCAATACACAAAAAGCTTTAAAGATGTTCTAAAAAGTGATTTTGGGTTTTCTAAATTGGATTTTAGAACTATTTATCAAGTTGGTGATATTAATAACCATCTTTCCGAAATCACCCTAGTATCTGGAATAGCGAATGGCAACACACCATTAACGCATCTATATCATGCTTATCCTAATAATATTAGAAAAGAAACGATTATACAACGGTTTTCAGTAGCAGGTCTTAACAGCTTTGAAACCATGTTTTTCAATGAGTTTTTTTCGGATAAGTTTAGCACCTTACAATTTAAACATTTTTTAAAACCTTTTAATATTTCACAGCGTTACAAACCCCAGTTGGTTTTAATAACACGTTATGCCATTGGAGATATGCAACATCCAGAAAAACACCAAGAGGTTAGTTTTGGATCTTTAAAAAAAGGATATACAGAATCTGGTTTCGAAATCAACAAGCTTTTATTTGGTTTCGGACTGAGTTTTACCTACCGTTATGGCGCATATCATTTACCAGATCTTAGCGATAATGTGGCCTTTAAGTTTACGTTTAATTTAACGTTGTGATTAAATATTCTAATGCACATTCAAAGGATTCAATCCTTACGCCTGTAATCCTTTCTTTTTGAAATTATCTAGGAGCTAGATGATATTTAATTTAAGATATTAAGAACAACACCAGAGAAAAATATGATGAGCAGACCCTGCTTATAAATTCAGGGTTAATAAAAAATCTTAAAAAACTCGATTTAAACACTATTTTTAGCTTTTGCATCATCTATATGATACTATATTTTAGGTCTACTATAAGCTTATACAGCGGTTTTCCTTACCTTTGCCCATCTTAAAATAAAGCATGTTAAAACTTTTCACAAAAGACTTTTGGGACATTATTGCACGTCTGATTTTACGCAATAAAATAATTATTCTGGTTAGTATCTTACTTATAACTATTTTTTTTAGTTTACAGTGGAAAAATATGCGCTTCACATTTACCGAAGCGAATTTGCTGCCAGATGACCATGAGGTCAATCTCATTTACAACGATTTTCTAAAAACATTTGGCGAAGAAGGCAACCTTATTGTTCTTGGCGTTAAAGACAGTACTCTATTTACTCCAGAAAAACTAAATGCCTGGAACAAGCTCTCCGATGCTTTTAAAGGGTATGGTGCTGTAGAAACCGTTATTTCAATTAAGGACCTTCAAAAGCTAGTGAAAGACACCTTGCATGAAAAATTTGTATTAGAACCTTTTATTAAAGACTCCATTACTTCCAAAGCTCAAATTGATACGCTTCAAGAAGAACTTTTTAATAAATATCCGTTTTACGATAATTTTTTATACAATAAAAAAACAAAAACCATACGCACAGGTATTTACATGGATAAAAGCATTGTAAATACATCTGCTAGAAAAGATTTTATAGTGGATGTTTTGGTCCCAAAAATAGAAGCTTTTGAAAAAGATACAAATCTAGATGTTAGAGTTTCCGGAATGCCGTATATCCGAACACTCAATGCCCAAATAATCGTAGACGAAATTAGTGGGTTTGTTTTGGCAGCTTTATTGGTAACCTCGCTCATTTTCTTTTTCTTTTTCAGGTCTTTTAGAGCCACCTTTATCGCCCTTATCGTGGTGTGTATTGGCGTGATGTGGTCTTTAGGCATCCTAGGGCTTCTCAATTACGAAATAACGGTTTTAACTGCATTGATACCTCCTTTAATAATTGTTATTGGAATTCCAAATTGTATTTTCCTTATCAACAAATACCAACATGAAGTAAAACTGCATGGTAATAAAGTAAGGTCGTTACAACGTGTTATCACTAAAATTGGTAACGCTACATTAATGACAAATGTTACTACCGCTTCTGGATTTGCCACTTTTATTTTAACAGAAAGCAAGCTTTTAAAAGAGTTTGGTCTTGTGGCTTCTCTAAGCATTTTGTCAATTTTTATTTTATGCATCCTTATCATCCCTATTATTTACACGTTTTTACCGTATCCAAAAGAACGGCATTTGGAACATCTAAATAAGCGATGGATAGGTGGTTTTGTAGACTGGATTGTGTTTATGGTGAAAAAAAAGCACATCACTATTTATTTTGTTTCCGTGGGCTTGTTGGTCTTGAGCATTATTGGCATTTACCAAATAAAAGTTTCTGGCAGCTTAATTGAAGACATGCCTAATAAAACGGAGTTTTTTGAAGATATTCGATTTTTTGAAAAAGAATTTAATGGCATCATGCCTTTAGAAATCATGATTGACACCAAACGCAAAAAAGGTGTCATGAAACTTTCTACCCTAAAGCGCATGGACGAATTGGAAGAATTAATCATGGAAATTCCAGAACTATCCAAGCCCATATCGGTAGTGGGGCTGGTAAAGTATTCTAAACAGGCCTATTATAATGGTAACACGAAGTTCTATCAATTACCCACGGCACAAGAGAACAGTTTTATTTTATCCTATGCTAAAAACTCCACAAGCAATGTGGACCTACTAAAAAACTTTGTAGATAGCACAGGGCAATATGCTCGTATAACAACATTTATGAAGGATATTGGAACCGACAAAATGGAGCGTATAGAAGAAAATCTTCAAACAAAAATAGACAAGGTATTCCCTAAAGAACAATATCATGTTACCATGACAGGGAAAGCATTGGTGTTTCAAAAAGGGACTAAGTATTTGGTTAAGAACTTAGCCATTTCGCTTTCATTGGCTATTTTCTTGATTGCGCTCTTTATGGCCTATATGTTTCGATCGGCACGAATGATTATAGTCTCCTTAATTCCCAATTTATTACCTTTATTAATAACCGCTGGGCTAATGGGATATCTGGGCGTTCCTATAAAACCTTCTACCATTCTGGTGTTTAGTATTGCTTTTGGTATTTCGGTAGATGATACCATTCATTTTCTGGCAAAATATAGACAAGAATTACAAGCTAATAACTGGAAAATTAAAACCTCGGTATTTAATGCTTTGCGCGAATCGGGAGTGAGTATGTTTTACACTTCTATTGTCCTGTTTTTTGGGTTCTCGGTCTTTATCATCTCTAGTTTTGGAGGAACCGTAGCACTTGGGGCTTTAGTTTCTGTTACGCTCTTATTTGCCATGCTATCCAATTTACTACTGCTACCATCTTTATTGCTCTCTTTAGAGCGGATTATTGCTAATAAAAAGGTCTTAAAAGAGCCAACCATCAACATTATTCCCGAAGATGATGAAGTAGACCCTAATTCTGATCCGGATAGTTATCGAAACTGAATTTAAAATTATTAATTTTACCTTTATATTTATATTTTAATTTTCAGCACACATGACATCATATACCGTATCCGAGTTATTATCTAAAGACATTAAGCTTGTAGAAGTTAGCGTGAAGGGCTGGGTAAGAACCTTTAGAGCAAATCGATTTTTGGCTTTAAACGATGGCTCTTCCCTCCAAAACATTCAATGTGTAATCGACTTTAAAAATACAGAAGATGCTGTTTTAAAACGCCTTACAACAGGTGCTGCAGTTCATATAAAAGGCGATTTGGTAGCAAGCCAAGGCAAAGGCCAAGCTGTAGAAATCAATGTAAATTCTATTGACGTTTTAGGAGATTCAGATCCAGAAACCTATCCTATTCAGCCTAAAAAACATTCATTTGAATTTCTTCGAGAAAACGCCCACCTAAGAACACGCACCAATACCTTTAGTGCTATAATGCGATTGCGTTCTGCATTATCTTTTGCTGTTCACAAGTATTTTAATGAAAACGGTTTTTACTACATGCATGCGCCTATTATAACAGGCAGTGATGCCGAAGGTGCGGGTGAAATGTTTAAGGTAAGCAAATTAAACGCAAAAAACCCACCCTTAGATGAAAACGGTGCGATCGATTATTCAAAAGATTTTTTCGGAAAAGAAACCAACCTTACCGTTTCCGGTCAATTAGAAGCCGAAACCTATGCCATGTCTTTAGGTAAAGTATATACCTTCGGCCCTACATTTAGAGCAGAAAACTCTAATACGTCTCGCCATCTTTCAGAGTTTTGGATGATAGAACCCGAAATTGCATTTTTAGATCTTGCAGGTAATATGGACCTAGCTGAAGATTTTATGAAATACGTGCTTAATTACATTCTCAAAAATAATAGAGAAGATTTAGAGTTTTTAGAAAATAGATTAATAGCAGAAGACAAAAGCAAACCAGAGGCAGAACGCAACACTATGGGTTTAATTGAAAAACTGCATTTTGTAATTGAAAACAACTTTAAACGTGTAAGCTATACCGAGGCGATTGATATATTAAAAAACAGCAAGCCTAATAAAAAGAAAAAGTTTAAATATCCTATTACCGAATGGGGCATCGACCTACAAAGCGAACATGAACGCTTTTTAGTTGAAAAACACTTTAAATGCCCTGTTATTATATTTGATTATCCAGCAAACATCAAAGCCTTCTATATGCGTTTAAATGACGACGGCAAGACCGTTAGGGCTATGGACATCCTCTTTCCCGGCATTGGAGAAATGATAGGGGGTTCGCAACGCGAAGAACGCTTAGAAGTCCTCCAACAAAGAATGGCAGAACTACATATTGATGAAAAAGAACTTTGGTGGTATTTGGATTTAAGAAAATATGGTACTGCCGTGCACTCTGGTTTCGGACTCGGTTTTGAGCGTTTGGTTATGTTCGTTACCGGCATGAGCAATATACGCGACGTTATACCATTCCCAAGAACACCGCAAAATGCAGAATTTTAGCTTATCTTTCATTATATTAGATATTTCAAGGGTTTAAAAACCGATTTTTAAGTTTCATATATCAAATCATAACATGCTTAAGCAACAATTACAATTCAAGTTATCACAAAAGCTATCGCCCCAGCAAATTCAATTAATGAAGTTGATACAGCTGCCTACACAAGCTTTTGAGCAGCGTTTAAAACAAGAACTTGAAGAAAACCCTGCACTTGAAACTGGAAAAGAGGAGTTAGAGAACGATTATGATGCCGACTTGGACAACTCCAATGACGACATCAATGACCATGAATCCATAAATACCGAAGACATTAATGTAGACGAGTATTTAAGCGATGATGAAGTACCGGACTATCGCACACAAGCTAATAATTACAGTAGTGATGACGAGGAGAAAAGCGTACCTTATGCTGCGGGTATGTCCTTTACACAATATCTAATAAACCAATTAAACACATACCGATTAGACGAAGAAGCACGAGAAATAGCAGAATTCTTAGTAGGAAGCGTTGATGAAAGCGGCTACATTAGAAGAACGTTGTCCGATATTACAGATGATTTGGCTTTTATACAAAATATTTATACTACAGAAGATAAAATTGCATCTGTATTAAAACTTGTTCACCAACTAGATCCTGCAGGAGTAGGCGCCAGAAATCTTCAGGAATGCTTAAGCATCCAACTTAAACGTAAAGAAAAAAATGCCAGCGTTGTATTGGCACTCGACATTATCGATACTGCTTTTGATCAGTTTACAAAAAAGCACTATAAAAAATTAATGCAAAAATTTAATGTTACAGAACTTCAATTAAAAGAAGCTATTTCAGAAATTGAGCATTTAAATCCAAAGCCTGGAGGCTCTTATTCTGGCAATAATAGGATTGTAGAACATATTGTTCCAGATTTTGCCATTAAAATTATAGATGGTGAACTAGAACTTACTTTAAATGGCCGAAATGCGCCAGAGCTTCACGTATCTAGAGAGTATAACAATATGCTAAAAGGCTATAGGGACTCTAAAGAAAAATCCAGTTCGCAAAAAGATGCCGTATTATTTATAAAGCAAAAATTGGATGCTGCCAAATGGTTTATAGACGCCATAAAACAACGCCAGCAAACCCTGTTTGTAACCATGAGCGCTATAATGCAGTATCAAAAAGCCTTTTTCTTAACCGGAGACGAGCGTAAGCTTAGGCCTATGATTCTTAAAGATATTGCAGACGAAATAAACATGGATGTATCCACCGTCTCTCGAGTAGCCAATAGCAAATATGTAGACACGCCTTACGGTACAAAACTGATTAAAGAGTTCTTTTCAGAATCCATGAAAAACGACCAAGGGGAAGACGTATCTACACGAGAAATAAAAAAGATATTAGAAACCGTAATTGAAGAAGAAAGCAAAAGAAAACCACTAACAGACGAAGCCTTGGCTTTAATACTGAAAGATAAGGGCTACCCTATCGCTAGACGAACGGTAGCGAAATATAGAGAACAATTAGATATTCCTGTGGCACGGCTAAGAAAGAAAATATGATACATTTTATTCTAAAAAGCATCTCATATATATTCCATCCGCTTTTAATGCCTTTATTTGGAGTTATTTTTTATTTTTATCAATCTCCTAGATTTATTCCCAAAGATGTCGTCTCAGCGAAAGTGATTTCTATATCGATTTTAACTATTTTACTTCCCATTCTAGTTTATTCTTTATTAAAAATTATAGGAAAAGCTAAAAGCATACATCTCCAGACCACACGTGAGCGCATAATTCCTTTAGCAGCAAACTGTATTATTGTTTTTTTAATTATAAATTACGTCGTAACCTCTGAACTCCTTTTTGAGTTGTATTTTTTTTTTCTAGGCATTTTAATATCTAACCTAAGTTGTTTGATATTGGCCGTTATGAATTTCAAAGCCAGCATCCATATGATAGCCGCTTCTGGAATTATCATGTTCTTTATTGCTTTAAGCATTCACTTTAGTATTAATATCAACACCACACTGGCTATCATGACCATATTAGTTGGTGCTATTGCAACCTCTAGGTTACATTTAAATGCACACACTTATAAAGAATTGATTATGGGAGTTTTTATCGGTTTTGTTCCGCAACTCTTACTGGTAAGTTATTGGTTATAATATTTTAAACATCTTTTTTACAGCGCTAATATTAGAGAATATAAAACATCAGACCAATTTTCAATTCATTCATATCAATAGGGCTTCCATTTAAAGAAGCATGCGAATTTAATATGGTGTTGAGTCCATAATAAAAATGAAAATTCCACGTACTATATCCAGCACTTAAAGTTAATCCATATTGAAAGTTATTAAAATCGGCGATATCCCTATATTTAAAGTCGCCTAAGCTCCCTCTATATTTAGCGGCATGGGAAAACATATAACCAAGCTTAAAGCCTGTATAAATACGCCAAAAATCGTAATCGGAAGCGGTAGAGGTGCGCCATCTAAACTCAATAGGCAATTCCACAACATGTGTTGAAAATTTATTTCTTTTATAATGTCCTGACACATCAGTTAAGATGGTATAAACAGGCTTATTAGACGCGTCTTTATAAATTAACATATTTTGGTTGAAAGAATTTGTAGCATAGCCCAGCCCCACTCCAATAGCCATGTTTCGTCTACTGTTAAGAGGCATATCCTTAATAAAGCCAAAATAGAAACCTGTAGAAAACCCTGTTTGAGATACCTCGTGAGGTTTTTTACCAAGAAGATTATAAGTTACCCCAGCATAAAATTGATCTTCTTTATATAACGAATCCACGTCTTTTACAAGACTATCTTGTGCAAAGCTACTTAGAAAGCAAATGGAGAAAACAATAAAAAAGACTGTGTTTTTCATTTAAAAATATAACTATAAGAATGAGGAAATAATGAGTCATAAATATACTTAAAAAAAAAGGACGTTTTGAATAATCAAAACGTCCTTTTCCAATAAAATCAAGATATTTAATTCACAACCTTACCTTTCTTGGTGGTATAGTTGATTTTCAATGCATTTACTTTACGCAACTCCTGTTTAATGTCGCCAATTAATCCCATATTCGCTTTACTATCAACTTTTAAAGCTGTAGTTAAAAAAGGTATTAATTCTTCACGTTTAGAAGCGCGTTCTGCCGCTATAAAAGAAGCAATTTCATCTACTCCAGCAAACTTATCGTTAAGCTGTATTCTAGCTTCTGTACCAAATTGCTTATAATTAGCGCTTGGTTTTCCCGCATAAATATACATGACCAAATCCTTTTTGTCAAGTTTCTCAACTTGATCGGCAAATGGTAAGTTATTTTCAATCATTAAGGTGTTTTGCCGCATAACGGTTGCTACCATGAAAAAGAATAACAACATGAATACAATATCCGGTAAGGAAGCTGTATTTACTGCTGGCATTTCCCCTCCTTTTTTCTTTTTAAATTTAGACATACTTATCTGTTTAACTTAAATTATTTCTGTACTTCAGAAAGCTTTTGAGGATATTCAATTTTAATTTGTTCTATCTTCTTTTTTAAAGCTTCTTTGTTACCAGGCCAATTAACATCGTTGTTATTTGCTTCCATTTCAGCAAATGACGTACCGTATAAGGACTGTGCTCTTTTATCTCTTAACACATTATATGCTGCTACCAATTCGTTTTGAACAGATATATAAGCTTCATAAGAGGTTTCTCTATCATTAGCTAACGAGATGATCGCTTTATCTGGATTGTCAGAAGATTTTGGGTCTTTTTTACCATTACAGTAATCACAAGATCCATCGCCACCATTATCTAAAAACTCAACGGCAGCTTTTCTTAAATCTTTAAGTTCCATAACCTCATCCTCTACAAGCAATTGGTCATTTTTATTAATAAGTACCGTAAAAATATTTTTCTCTTTAATAATTACGTTTTCGTCAGACTCTTCCATAGGAGGAAGTTTACGGTTAATTCCCGAATCGGTCTCAATAGTAGTCGTTACTAAGAAAAATATCAATAACAAGAAAGCAATATCGGCCATGGAGCCTGCATTAACTTCTGGTGCTGCTCTTTTTGCCATAGTTTTATCTATTAAATATTTTTTTAACTCCTGAAAACACCATTGATCCTATTGCCACTACCGCAAGAATATAGAACGTATATAACCCAGCTCCAACATATCGTGAAGTAGATTCCGTTACGTCTTGTCCTTTAGATGTGAAAGGTGTTAGATCCAAATCACTTCCAGATGACATTACAAAAGAAATAACGATAATTGCGGCAAAAAGCCCAACAGTTACCAATGTCTTTTTAACATCTCCAGAAAACAAGCCTTTTAAAACATAGATTAAGACTAGTAATATGGCAAGGGCTAGCACAACATATGTAACGTACAGTACATTATTGCCCATACTATCTGCTGTACCTGCGTCTCCTGCCATAATCATTAGTGCAAAAATAGCACCAATAATACCAAGAGCGTAAGCCAAATATTTTACAATTTTATATAAACCCATAATTTTTTTAATTTTAAATTACAATTTTCTTTGTCTGATCAACATATCCATTAACGTGATAGAAGCATCTTCCATATCGTTAACAATGCTGTCAATTTTAGCGATAATGTAATTGTAAAAAACCTGTAGAATAATTGCAACAACAAGACCGAATACAGTTGTTAAAAGTGCTACTTTAATACCACCTGCAACAAGTGAAGGTTGCATATCTCCAGCAGCTTCAATTTTATCAAACGCTTGAATCATACCAATTACCGTACCCATAAATCCTAACATCGGAGCCAAGGCGATAAATAATGAAATCCAAGATACATTTTTCTCTAACTGTCCCATTTGAACACCTCCATAGGCCACAATAGCCTTCTCAGCAGCTTCGATGCCTTCATCGGTTCTATCTAATCCTTGGTAAAAAATAGAGGCAACAGGGCCTTTTGTATTTCTACAAACTTCTTTTGCTGCTTCAACTCCACCTGATGCTAAGGCATCTTCTACTTCTTGAGTTAATTTTTTTGTATTTGTTGAAGATAAATTTAAAAAGATAATTCTTTCGATAGCTATAGCCAGTCCAAGAATTAAACACAACAACACAATCCCCATAAACTCAGGGCCACCCTCAATAAAACGTTTTTTCAATTCTTGATGAAACCCAATTCCTTCAACAGTTGTTGCTGTTGCCTCATCTTGTCCTTGAGTAATGGTTGCAACGGTTGTAGCAGCAGTTGAGGTCGTGCTTGTTGCATTAGCTGTTCCGAATGCCATCATTCCTGTAATGGCAAGGATAGAAAATAATCTTTTCATGTTCTAGATCTTAATTTTATTAGTTAAAGTGTTAAAGATATAAAAAAAATACAATAAAAAAACAAAAATCAAGCAGAGAGGAAGGGATTCGAACCCTCGATACCCTTTTGAGGTATACACGCTTTCCAGGCGTGCGCCTTCGACCGCTCGGCCACCTCTCTTTATTTTTTACTGTACTGTTTCTGGGGTTGAAATAACAAAAAAATCTTTGAACGCTAAAATTTTATAAGTTAATTTTTAAATCATTTCTCCTCGCATAGGGGTTTCATATTTGGTTTTGAAGCTGTTACCTATAATATTATTACCTAACAGATGCATTAATTTTGTGATTGCAGCCTCTGTTGTGAGGTCTTTTCCTGATATAACACCACATTTTTTCAGGTGTTCGCTGGTTTTATAGTCACCCATCTGCACACTTCCGCCTAAACACTGTGTAACATTGATAATAAAAACACCTTTTTCAATGGTTTCCTTTAGTAAATTTGTCATCCAAATTTCAGTACTACAGTTTCCCGAACCGTAAGTTTCTAAAATAATCCCTTTTAAATTTGGTGTATTAAACACACTTCGCAAAAATAATTCTGAAATCCCTGGAAAAAGCTTTACAATACCAACATGAGCATCCATATTTTTAAAAACGCGCAACGGTTTATCTAAATCAGGCTTGAATAAATGTTGATGGTTAATCTTTAAACGCACACCAGACTCCGCTAAATCAGGATAATTTGGAGAAGAAAACGCCTGAAAATGTTCCGCATTAACTTTTGAGGTTCTATTGCCCCGATATAGTTTATATTCAAAATATAGACACACTTCCTTAATTATAGGGTTCCCTTTGTGGTGTAAAGCGGCAATTTGAACAGCCGTCATTAAGTTTTCTTTTGCATCGGTACGAAAATCGCCTATAGGGAGCTGTGACCCCGTAAAAATGACTGGTTTAGCCAAATTCTCTAACATAAAACTTAAGGCAGACGCCGTATAGCTCATCGTATCACTGCCATGCAATACAACAAAACCATCAAAGCCATTATAATTCGACTCTATTATCTCTGCTATTTGAACCCAATATTTCGGATTCATGTTACTAGAGTCTATAGGGGCTTCAAAAGACAAGGTGTCTATAGAACAATCCAACAGCTTTAATTCGGGTATATGTTCTAAAAGATTTTCAAAGTCGAATACCGCTAAAGAACCCGTTTTAGAATCTTTTACCATCCCAATGGTTCCGCCAGTGTAAATAAGCAATATGTTTGGTTTAGACATCTTTGTTTTACGGTTTTTAATCTTTATACTAATTAAAAAGAGGTTTATTATTTCAAGCCTATGTCGCAGACGTTTTGAAAAAACATATCTTTTAGAAATCGACCATCAGCCCTCCAAGTTTTATCTGTTAAATCCCAAAAACATCTTTTGAATTTTGAGTCGTTATTTTCGCTACCTCGTCAACAGGAAGACGGTATAGCTCTGACAACTTTTCCAACACTTTTACGATATAAACACTTTCATTGCGTTTTCCTCGATATGGAACAGGCGCTAAATAAGGCGAATCGGTTTCCAAAACAATATGTTTCAAATCTATCTGATTCAAGAACTGGTCTATTTTCCCATTCTTAAATGTAACCACTCCCCCTATTCCTAATTTCATGTTATAGGAAAGCGCTTGTTTTGCTTGTTCTAGGTTTCCAGTAAAACAATGGAAAATACCGAATAAATCTTCGCTTTTTTCAGTCTCTAAAACTTCAAACACCTCATCAAAAGCTTCGCGGCAATGGATTACTATAGGCAACTTATAGTGTTTGGCGAGTTGGATTTGATGTTTGAAGGCGTTTTTTTGAATTTCTAAAGTAGTTGTATCCCAGTACAAATCTATTCCAATTTCTCCAACCGCATAATATTTTCGGGCTGCGAGCATGCTTTCTACATGCTGGAGTTCTTCTTTATAGTTCTCTTTTACATGGGTGGGGTGCAAGCCCATCATTAAAAACACATAATCGGAAAAGTCTTTTTCGAGTTGAAGCATCGCTTCCGTGTACGTAGAATCGATTGCTGGAATAAAGAAACGAGATACACCGTGCGCGATGGCGCGTTGTATCATCTCATTTCTATCATCTTCGAAAGCTTCACTGTATAAATGGGTGTGGGTATCGGTAATTATCATATCACAAAAATAAAGAAGAATTCAATGTTTATTAGAATTTTTAAAGAATTTCCAAAACAAAAAGATCTCACAGGTTTCGAAAACTTGTGAGATCTTTAGCCAGCTTCACCTGCAGAGTTACTCCGTTTTAAAAATATGAAAGCAGGAAATCCTAATCTAGCTTCTTGACCAGCTTTTGAGCCTCCTTATAATGATCTGCATCTTTAGGAATGGTTTTTAAAATTTCTAAACTAGCCTCATAATCCTTCTGTTTTAATTTACTCAAGGCCAAATACCAAGTGGCTTTGTTTTTATAGGCCGAATGCCCTTCTCTTAAATCCAGAAGTAATGCATCGGCTAACTCAAAATCGTTCAGTTCTATATTGGAAATGGCGCTATATAGTTTTAATTCAGCGTTATGGCCATCTTCAGCAATCAATTGTTTAAAAGCGCTTTCCGCAGAAGCGAAATCTCCAGAATTAAAAGCATTTTCTGCAGTTTGCAATACACTATCATTTTCACCTCTAACCATCAAACTAAGGGTTTCATAATCATTATAATCATCAAAAGACGGGTTGGAAAAAGTATGGAACATAAAAATGCCGACCAACACAGCAACACTTGCTGCAATAGCATATTGCCAAGGTTTAAATTGAATTCTTTTTTTCGAAGCATATTGCTTTTCAAAATAAGCATTTGAAATATTTTTTAAATTATTTTGAAATATGGCAGCTTGTGCTTCATTTTCAAATGTATGTTCTAAAAAAGAAGAGAGTTCTTTATAAGATAAGAAGGCTTTATGGAATGTTGGATCATTTTTTAAGCGCAATTCGAAAGCCACCAATTCGTGGTCGGATAAAGCATGGGATAAATAAGATTCAAAGAGTATGTAATTTTGGTTTTCCATCATCATTCGTTATTAAGTTGGTTAAACTTGGGTGACTCTTGAACCAATTCTGTTAGTTTCCCAATGCACAACGATTTCTTTTTCCTGGCATAAGCATATGTTATGCCCAAACTTTTAGCCACCTCTTCCATAGATTTTATTTTAAAAGTAGCGGTAAGCAAATCTTTGCACGCAGTTCCTAATTCATGGAACATTTCTGTAAATAGAGCATGTTTTTCACCAAATACAGATGTCTCAAAAGCTAATTCTTGAGCCTCGTCATCTATAGATAAAATAGCTTCATTAATTGTTACCTCTTTTTTTGAAGATTTTTTTAATTCATTTAACCATCTTCGCTTGCACAACAAAAAGAAATATGCATCAAAGGGGCAGGTTAATTCTAGTTTTTTTTCAAGAGCCTGATGGTATATCGTTATTAGTGTTTCCTGAACAACATCTTGTGCTTCGTCTGTACTACCGCTATTCTGTTTAACATAATTAACAACCTTTGGCACAAAGCGATCATATATAGACTGTATAACAAACGAATTGTTTTGCAACAGGCCGTCTATATACTTTTGATCGTCGTGTATTTTTTTTTCATTCATGAACCCTTGTATTTGCTACTAAAGTAAAAAAACTTTCAAAACAAAAGGGCAACAATTTTTAAATGGTTTTAATATAAAGATATAACAGCCAAAATTTAGGCCAAAAAAAATAATCTTATCAAATATTCCTCAACCCTAAAATAGACCCACAAAACTATAGATTTAGTAGCATATGGCAGCACTATCGTATTCAAAAAAACATTAGCTCATCGCAACTCCAAAAACAAATTAAAAAAAAAATCAAAAAACAGGGTAACAATTAAGTTTCTCTATTGATATAAGCTTGAACAACAATTAAAATCCCATTTCATTATGAAAAAACCAAAATTATTTAACAAACACTCAAACAAAATGACAAAACACTTAAGAAACATTTTCGGAACATTAGTCGTCACAACTTTACTTTTTACAAGTTGTGATAAAAAAGAAAGTATCGATAACGATTGTGATGGTAATTGCAACCCAGCAACAGCTGAGTCGTTTAACAATCTTAGAGAAAAAGCTCTCGATAAATTAACACAAAACTTTCAATTCGATGCAGAAGACACCAATGTGGTTTTTACCTCGCAAAAAGGTGTTAAAATCTCTATCAACACATCCTGTCTAACTCTAAACGGAGAGCCTGTTACAGGACCTGTTGATTTAGAGTATGTGGAAATATTTGAAAAAGGCAACATGCTAGCAACTAACAAACCTACTATGGGACTTAAACCGAATGGCGATAAAGCTCTTTTATTAACAGGTGGTGAGTTTTTTGTAGAAGCGACCCAAAACGGCACGGCTTTAGAAACCACTTGCTCATTTCAAATGGAAATCCCAGCAGATTTAACTGGTGGTGTAGATCCAGAAATGATACTTTGGGACGGTATTATTGATGACGACGGAAACTTAGTCTGGGACGAACAAGAGCGAGATGCCGCTAATGGAAAAGGTGGTGTGTTTGGTGAAGGCAACCAATATTTCGGGTTTTTCCAATCGTTTGGATGGACAAATGTAGACCGATTTTACAACGATTCTCGTGAAAAAACAACTATTCTTGTTGGAGTTCCTACAGGGTACAACAATGCAAATAGCGCTGTTTACATCTCCTATGATGGCGAAGAAACCGGTTTAGCTCAATTGGATACTTACGACGAGACTACAGGATTGTTTAGCGAGCATTACGGACAAATTCCTATTGGATTAGAATGTCATATCATTTTTGCTACTGAAGAAAACAACAACTGGAAGTATGCTATAAAAGCCGTAACCATTGTAGAAAACGATATTATTACGTTTACAGAAGCTGAAACAGAACTAGCAACTGAAGCACAACTCGCAACCCTTATAAATGGTTTACCATAACTATCTAGTCCTATAACGACGACCTACTTATATCGTTTGGCCCCCTTTTTAACCTACTTACTAAGTGCCAGAAACCTTTTGTTTCTGGCACTTCTTATTTAAAAGGGGGTAACAAAAAAGAAAAAAATGTATATACATATAGATCGGCTATTTGTTATGAAAAAGAAGATTTACATATTATTCATTATTGCACTTACTTGGTTTGTTCTAAGTGCACATATTATGATTGTGCTATCTAATATCATAAT
The DNA here is from genome assembly GCF_042427585.1 of Mariniflexile ostreae. NCBI lineage: Bacteria > Pseudomonadati > Bacteroidota > Flavobacteriia > Flavobacteriales > Flavobacteriaceae > Mariniflexile > Mariniflexile ostreae. The sequence continues at coordinate 37,821 of NZ_JBHMFC010000011.1, forward strand.
AGATTAATCATGTCCTTTCGTTTTAAGCAGCTTTAAAGCGCGGTTTTTGTATATTTAGACCTATTAAAACTACTTACCCTTATGAATAAACGGTTATTTTTTATCACAGTATCCCTTTTTTGTTTTTCTAGCCAAGCCCAAAAAGAGACTGAAACCGATACTATTACACGAACCGCAACCATTATACATACGGCTAACGGTAACGAAGTATCTTTCACTCCAGAAACGCCCACTTTAAATCAAATTGCCGGCGCTCCAAAAGCATTTTACAGTCATTATTGGGAGTTTGGTGATGGTCATTATAGTACAGAAGAAAATCCAAAACATGTTTATAAGCACAAAGGCGACTACGATGTGAGATTATGGGCCACCAATAATTACGATACAGGTAAGCCCCCTACAACTAGACCGAAAAAAATTACCATAAGTAATGTGGATACCGAATATAAGGATACCGCCTCTATGGAAGAGGATTTTCTTTTAAAACGAAACAGAGAACCTGTTCCTGCCGAAGATATGGTCGTGATTATGAGTTATAAGAACAAGAAAAACTATGTTACTAACGGCAAGCTTTATCTGTTTTATAATGAACTGAAATACAAAGCCGATAATTTTGAATGGATTGAAACCAGAACCCATCATAATGAGAAAAAAATATTAACTGAAGCTCTTGCTTACACGCATGAAACAGATAATGAAAACACCTATTTAGCATCTTTAGAGAATACCTTATACAAAACAGCACAAGTTTTACAGGATTCTACCGAAAAAATGAATTTACCCCTAACGCTTCAGGAATCTAAAAGTTTTTATAAAAACTGGAGCCTTTTGGAATTTAGCAACATGCAACCTAACGAAGAACGAAATATTTTTGTAAGTTTAAAAACAACCCCAGAAATGCTTAAAGACACTAGTGCCATTATTTCTGTTAGAGGCATCTATGTTCCAGATGCCAGTTACGACAACCATAAGGTAAAAGATATGGAAATGGAAATTGTAACCTCACACGACCCCAATAAAATGTCTTCCAATGGCACTTTTATGAACTATAGGTTGGTACGCTTTAAAAACTTAAAATATAAAATCAAGTTTCAAAACAATGGCGAAGGGCCAGCAAATACCATCCGTCTAGAAACTGACATCCCAGATATGTTAGACAAATCCACTTTAAAAGTTCTGGATATGTATCCAAAATGCGACATATGCCCAAAACGAGAGGTCTTATACAGTTGTTTAGATACCACTTTTACCGATACCCAAGCTATATTCACATTTAAAAACATCTACTTACCTGGTAGCGAACAAAAAAATGTAAAAGAATACGATTCTACAAAAGGCTTTGTAAAGTATAGTATTAAATTCGCCAAAGATTTTCACAAACAGAAAACAAAAAGCAGAACAGCCATCATTTTTGATAAGAATGATCCCATTATCACAAACTACTCCACAACACGATTTTTACCAGGCATTTCAATAGGAGCAAAAACAGGATATAATGCATTTTCAAATTTAAAAAATTCTGAAAGTTACTTTTTTGGAGCAACCCTATCCCCCTACAAATCGTATCGTTGGTACTGGCAAGTAGAGTTCATGAATAATTTCCATAACTACGATTCAGAAATGAAGATTCAAGAACGTCTTATTGAAGATAGCCCACAAGGCTTACGTTTGTTAGAACGCACGACCACCAACGCCTCTTACGAGAACATGGATTGGGACATTCCTGTTTTAATACGCTATAATGTAAACAATTATATAGGGCTGGGCGCTGGCTTACAAAACACCTTCTCTCTATCGGAAAAACAAGATCAATCTGTATTAATAGAGCTGTTTGAAGGAGACAAACCAGATGTTCCTGTTTTTGATTCAGAAACAAGTAACATAAAAACAAGCGATTCTTTTACAAATTTAAGAACAGGCTTATTGTTTGAAGCAACAGCAGGTTTTGCTAGAATCGGACCAAGTTTAGGGGCACGTTATATCCTTAACTTTGAAAATGATTTTAACTACTGGCAATTTTATGCCATTTGGAAATTTTAAGCTTAAAGCGTTTTGGGTTCATTATGGGTATGTATAAAGTATATGTTTTATTCTTCTTCATAAGCACGATGGGTTTTGCTCAAACTCTGGAAGAGTCGATATATGTGGCCACAGAAACCTTTATTTCTAACAAAAGTGAAACGGCCTACCAGACCTTAAAGAAACACATGCGTTTTTTTAAAAATCAAGTAAAAACTAAAGATGAGCAACTGGCCTTAGTTTTTTCTCAATGCCATCAAGGATTTTACCTGAGTGAAAATTCTAGATTATATGAAGCTACCTTAACATATGAAGATGCTTTAAAACGATTTCAAGACCACCAGCTTTCAAGCTTATCAGATTTTGATATTATTGAAAACTGCTTAAAGCCTCTAGGCAACCTTTACATACAAACTGGAGATTACACGAATGCCGAGAGCATTATAAAACAATATACTTTTTTAGCAAAGCAACATAAAAACACACATCACCAAGTTAGCGGAGCCATTAACTTGGCGAAGCTATATCAAACCATTGGAAATCATGAAACCGTTTTAAAGCTTATTAGCAACGCTTTTCGAATTTCCAAAATTTCTCATAAACAAAAAGAGCATTTACATCATATCAAGTCAACAAGTTTAATCGCTTTAAACCAGTATGACGAACGTGCTGCCTCAAATCGTTTAGAAAAACCTTCAACCTTCCAAAAAGAAAGAAACAACTATGCCATTGCATTAAAAAATGGCAATTATAACGACGCACTAAAAGCTTTTAATGCGGCAAAGGTTTTTCTAAACGATGAGAACCTTAACACTCGAGAACAGGCAAAACTTCACTTTCAAGAAGCCCAATTACAACATCTTTTAAACCTTCCAGACCAAGCTTTAGAAACATTGCAACGCGCCATAAAAACTTTAATACCCGAGTTTAATACCAATAGCCTTCCAAACCAAGCCCATTTATACGCAGAAAACACTTTTATAGACATTTTTGATCTATACGCCGTCCTTCAAAAAAACCCTGAACAGGCTTTAAAAAGTTATGATCTTAGTTTTCATGTATCTGAATTGTTACAAGATAATTGGACCTCTCAAGAAGCAAAAATTATTAATGAAACCAATAACCGTATTAGAAGTGAAAAATGCATAAGCCTCCTTTTTGACTGGTATCAACAAACAAAAGATAAGGCTGCTTTATCTAAAGCACTACACTATTCCGAAAACAGCAAGGCATCTACTTTAAAAGCTATTTTCCAAAAAAAAATGCGTCTGCGCAAGTTTCCTACAGATTCTTTGTTAATACAAGAATTAGAGCTTTTAAAAGCCCAAGAACGCATTACAAGTTTACTTATAAAAGAACAATTAAGCGCTAATCGAGCTTCGAAAATTAATGATTTAAGCAGGCAACTTAGTGGGATTAGTTTAGAAATAAAAGCAATAAAGCCTGCGATTTCAAAAAAACACGCTGATAGTAAAAATCCATTCCCCCTAAAAGCATTACAAGAACAGTTACTAAAAGACAATGCCGTTTTAATGGAATATTTTTATGGTGAAACAGCTATTTATCAATTTATAGTTTCCGGCACAAAAATTTTTTTAAATAAGATTGATTTGAATAGTACTAGTAAAAACAAAATCCTCGAGTATATCCATCTTTTTGATGAAGCTTCTATAATAAATAACGATATCGATCTTTTTACCCATAAAGCATTCGATCTCTATAAATTCTTAAACTTTGATGCTGTTTCATCACATAAAAACGTAATGCTTATCCCTGACGGACTATTGAATTTCATACCATTTGAGACGCTTTTAAATTCTAAAAAAAAAACCACATCGTTTTCCAACATGCCATTTGTGGTTAAAACCCAGAATATCGCGTATAATGCCAGTACCTTCTTTTATTTAGCAAAAAACAAAACCACTCCAGCCCCTAAACTGCTAGGTGTTTTTCCTGTTTTCGAAAACACTAAGAAACAGCTCACCTATTCTGTAAATGAGGCACAGGCCGTTATAGATGAAACACAGGCCACTTTGCTTATGAATAACGAAGCCAGTAAAGCAAACTTTATCCAAAACGCGCCTCAATATGGTGTTTTACATCTGTCTACGCACGCGAGTAGCGGCAATCTTACAAAACCTGCAAATATTGATTTTTATGATGAAACCTTATATTTAAATGAGCTATATAGTTTAAATTTAAATGCGGATTTGGTAGTGCTTAGCGCCTGCGAAACAGGCATAGGAAAGCTCTATAAAGGCGAAGGCCCTATGAGCATTGCACGTGGTTTTCAATATTCTGGAGCCAAGAATTTATTGTTTTCATTGTGGCAAATAAATGATCTTTCAACCTCACAAATCATGCACGCCTTTTATTCGAGCTATAACAAAACACACTCCGCATATAACTCTAATCGGCAATCGAAATTAGATTATTTGCAAAATGAAGATATTAGCAATGTTAAAAAATCACCCTATTATTGGGGCGCCTTTGTGTATTATGGTGATATAACAAAACCCAACGATTCCATACCCTTACTTTATATATTAATAGGCATAATTTTGATTCTTATTGCCGTATTTTTACTTCTGAAATTGAAAAAATCCCATGGAAAAATCATTGCAGGAATTTCTAATTAAAAAAGGATATTCCAAAATCAAACTAAAATTCACGAAAACAAATCATTTTGAAATGAAAGCCAAGATTAACGGTATTAAAGGCCGTTTTATTCTAGATACGGGTGCCTCTAGCTCTTGTGTAGGCTTTGAGGCTATCGAAGCTTTCAATCTAAAAGTTAAAGACTCTGAAATTATGGCCGCAGGTGCAGGTGCCAGCAACATGGAAACCAAATTATCTAAAAAAAACAGAATAAAAATCGGCACATGGCAGCATGATAAAATAGTTTTGATTTTATTCAACCTCACACATGTTAACACGGCACTTATCAATCATAATTCCACTCCAGTAGATGGCATAATTGGTGCCGATGTTTTAAAGAAAGGGAAGGCAATTATTGATTATGAAAAAAAATATTTATACTTAAAAGCAATTTATTAAACTGATATACTTATATTTGGATTGCTATTAATAGTTTAAGGGAAATTACAGAAATGCTCTGATCCGAAATTACGGTTTAGAGCATTTTTTTTACTTTCAAAAAACGTCAAAGCGCATAGTTCTATGCCTTTATGTTTCTCAAGGGCCTTCCTACTTTATTGTGTTCTTAGCTAAATGCACGTTTACCCCTTCAACATAATAATCTCTAAATCTTTAATCTGATAGATTTTTAAACTTCAGCACCCTGCTTTTAAATATAAAAGAATTCATAATGTGCTTAAATATTGGATTGGCAAACGTAATACTACCTCATGTTATCTTAACATCATGCCATGAGCACTTAAATTAAAGACATTCTCCCCTAAGTTTTAGCCATAAAAAAAGGGACTCCATAACTGAAATCCCTTATATATCATTTAAAAAACGTATTAAAGCTCCAGTGCTTTTTTAACATCATTATCCATCAACAACTCTGTTGGATTTTCTAACGCCTCTTTAATTGCGACTAGAAAACCAACACTCTCCTTTCCATCAATAAGTCTATGATCATATGATAAAGCCACAAACATAATAGGACGTATTTCTACCTTACCCTGTACAGCTACAGGACGTTCTACTATATTATGCATTCCTAATATTGCACTCTGTGGGGGGTTTATGATGGGCGTAGACAACATACTTCCAAATACACCACCATTAGTAATGGTAAAGGTACCTCCTGTCATCTCATCTACAGTAATTTGACCATCTCTTGCGCGTAAAGCTAAACGTTTTACCTCAGACTCTACGCCTCTAAAACTTAAGTTTTCAGCATTCCTGATTACAGGTACCATTAAGCCTTTTGGGCCAGAAACAGCTATACTGATATCACAAAAATCATAAGTAATCATTTCCTTCTCATCAATCATAGAATTTACAGAAGGATACATTTTAAGAGCTCTAACAACTGCCAAGGTAAAGAAGCTCATAAAGCCTAAGCCTACACCATGTTTACTTTTAAAGGTCTCTTTATACTCGTTTCGCAGCGCAAAAATAGGCGACATATCAACTTCGTTAAAAGTCGTTAACATAGCCGTTGTATTTTTAACCTCTACCAAGCGTTCTGCAACCTTACGGCGCAACATGGACATTTTGCTTCTTGAAGTTCCTCTGCTACCACCTGTAGGGGTTCCCATAGAAGGTACTGCCTGTACAGCATCATCTTTCGTTACACGACCATCTTTTCCAGTTCCAGAAACCGACTTGGCATCCATACCTTTTTCTGCTAAAATCTTTTTAGCCGCAGGACTAGCTGTTCCTGTAGCATAAGTTTTAGGTTCTGGTGTTTTTGATGCTTCTGTATGAGTTGATGTTTCTGTTTTAGGCGTTTCTTTTTCTTCCTTCTTTGCTTCCTTTTGGGTATCGCCTTCAGGCTTTTTAGCACCCGTATCAATAAGGCAAACAACAGCGCCTACAGCCACTGCATCACCTTCCTCTGCTTTAAGCGTAATAATTCCACTTTCCTCCGCTGGAAGCTCAAGGGTTGCTTTATCACTATCCACCTCTGCTATCGCTTGGTCTTTTTCAACATAATCTCCGTCCGCTACTAGCCAAGTAGCGATTTCAACTTCTTTTATAGACTCTCCTGGCGAAGGTACTTTCATTTCTAAAATCATTCTTTATAATTTTAATTGTATATGACTTATTTTTTTTCTTTTGATATTATGCATTACCAAAAATAGCATCAATAACACGACGCTGTCTGCGTTTATCCCTTGCATTGGAACCTGGTGCTGGCACAGAGTTATAGGGTCTGGAATACACTTCTAGTTTCACAAAATCCATGCGTTCAGAAATATGGCTCCATGCCCCCATATTTTTAGGTTCTTCCTGGGCCCAAATATAAGTTTCTGCATTCGTATATTTTGCAATCACTTTCTTTATTTTTTCTTCATGCAACGGAAACAATTGTTCTATACGTACAAGAGCAATGGTCTTGTTCTCCAAAAGCTCACGTTCTGCTAATAAATCATAATAAAATTTACCAGTACAGAACAGCACTTTTTTAACATCTTTAGGATCCAACGTATCGTCTATCACTTCTTGAAACTCTCCTTCTACAAGCGCACTTAAAGACGACACCGCTTTCGGGTGGCGCAATAAACTTTTAGGAGTTAAAACAACTAAAGGCTTTCTAAAATCACGTTTCAGTTGTCGACGTAACAAGTGGAAAAAGTTAGCAGGAGTTGTACAATCTGCTACAATCATATTGTCAAGGCCACACAATTGTAAATATCTTTCCATTCGTGCGGAAGAGTGTTCCGAACCTTGACCTTCATATCCATGTGGCAATAACACCACTATTCCATTTTGAGATTTCCATTTATCTTCTGCCGCCGATAAATATTGGTCAAATATTATTTGGGCGCCATTACTAAAATCACCAAATTGTGCTTCCCAAATGGTTAATGTATTTGGGTTTGCCATGGCATAACCATAATCAAAACCAAGCACCCCATATTCGGATAGCGGGGAATTATAAATATACATTTCTCCTTTATTTTCAGGATTGGTATTCAATAAATTGATACGCTCCTCTGAAATTTCATCTCGTAAAATAGCGTGACGATGGCTAAAAGTTCCACGTTCTACGTCTTGCCCAGAAATACGAACATCAAAACCTTCTTCCATTAAACTTCCATAAGCCAAGGTTTCGGCCATTCCCCAATCTAATTCATCCGATTCAAAAACCATTGCAGCCCTGCCTTGCAGTATCCGCTCAGCTTTACGCAAAAACTTAACTCCCTCTGGTACCGTGGACACAATTCTCGCTATGTTTTCTAGATTTTTTTTAGGATATGTGGTGTTCTCTGTTTCCAACATGGCCTCTACACCTCTGCGGGTAAAACCTACCCAGCGCTCCTGCATAAACTCTCTTACCTTAGAAGAACTTTCTCCTTTAGACTTTTCATAATGAGATTCTAAAGTCGATTTAAACTCTTTTACAATAGCCTCAGAATAAGCTTGATCAATAACATTTTCAGCAATCAATTTTTTAGAATAGATTTCAAAAGGATTGCTGTGTTTTGCTATTTCTTTATATAATTTAGGTTGGGTAAAACGAGGCTCATCACCTTCATTGTGCCCATATTTACGATACCCTAACAAATCGATATAAACATCTTTTTTATATCGCATTCTATAAGCCAAAGCCAATTCTACCGCATGTACTACTGCCTCAGCATCATCTGCATTTACGTGCAACACAGGAGACAATGTAACTTTTGCTATATCAGTACAATAAGTACTGGAACGTGCATCTAAATAATTGGTTGTAAAACCTATTTGATTATTTACAACAATATGAACCGTCCCTCCTGTTTTATAGCCATTTAATTGACTCATTTGCGCAATTTCATAAACAATGCCCTGCCCAGCAATGGCAGCATCTCCATGAACAAGGATAGGAATAATTTTAGATGAATCACCTTTATAATCCGTATCAATTTTTGCTCGGGTAATACCTTCTGCAACCGCCGCCACAGTTTCTAAATGTGATGGGTTAGGTACTAAATTCATGATAATACTTTTCCCGTTTTGAAAAGTTTTATCCAAAGTTAAACCTAAATGGTACTTTACGTCACCGTCAATATATTCATCTTCAAAATCTTTACCATCAAACTCATTAAAAAGTTCGTATGCTGGTTTTCTAAAAATATTAACCAAGGTGCTTAAGCGACCACGATGCGCCATACCCAACACACATTCTTTCACGCCATATCTTTCCACAGACATGTACAGCATGTTACTTAATGCTGGAATTAAAGACTCTCCTCCTTCCAAAGAAAACCGTTTTTGCCCCACATACTTGGTTTGCAAAAAATTCTCAAAAGTAACGGCATGGTTTAATTTTGAAAGGATATATTTTTTTGTGTCATTGCTAAATTTAGGTTGATTATCGTAGACATTCAACTGGTCTTGCCACCAAGCAATCACCTCAGGATTACGCAAATACATATACTCCATACCAATAGAACTACAATAAATTAGCTCTAAATGATGGATGATTTTACGCAATGACTGCGCTCCGCCCAGACCCAAAATTTCACCGGCATTAAAAACGGTATCTAAATCGTCTTTTGAAAGCCCGAAATTCTCTATGGCCAAAGTTGGGGCATAGGTTCGTCGATCTCTAACAGGATTTGTTTTGGTGAATAAGTGACCACGCATACGATAGCCATCAATAAGCTTAACCACTTGAAATTCCTTTTGCAAAAGCTCAGGAATTTGAGGCGAAACCCCCTCCACTATTTCATGATTTGGCTCATAATTCTCCGAACCAAAATCATAGCCTTGAAAAAAGGCCCTCCAGCTTGGCTCTACAGCATCTGGGTTTTGTAAATATTGATCGTACAAATCAGCAAAATAAGCTGTGTGTGCGGCGTTTAAAAAGGAAAATTTATCCATTATTATTTTTAATATCGTTTCTAAAATTCAGAAATTCTTCAAAAATACAACTTTTAACAAAAAAAGATGTTTCTTTTAATATATTTATAGGGTATATAAAGCAGATTCACTAAATAATTATTATTCGCGTTAATTTGTTAGTGAATTATATGTTTTAGATTTATAAATTATATAATAGCTAATTTAAATCATTTTTTATCATTAAAAAAGTAATAGTGCCCCTTACTATAAAAGAAAAAACTATGCAAACTCGTAAAAAATTACTGATTATCTTTTTACTACTATCGTCTTTAACCTTTTCACAAATGAAAAACAGTAATCTATTTTGGGAAGACGTTCATTTTGGCGGCGGCATTGGGTTAAGTTTTGGGGACGGTTTTTTTAGTGGCACTTTAGCCCCTAGCGCCATTTACGAATTCAACCACCAGTTCGGTTTAGGCATCGGACTTAACGCTACATTTAACAGTTTAAAAAACACTTATAAATCTACTATTTTAGGCGGAAGTATTATAGGGCTTTACAACCCAATAACAGACCTACAACTTTCTGCAGAACTTGAAAACGTTAATGTAAGTCGCGTTTACAATACTCCGCTAAACCTTAAGAACGACCATTACTGGTCTCCCGCGCTGCTTATTGGCGCTGGCTATCGAAATGGCCCTGTTACCATGGGTATTAGGTACGATATTCTTTATGATGCGTCTAAAAGTATTTATGCCGACCCTTGGTCTCCTTTTGTAAGATTTTACTTTTAGAAAATAAAATAAGTGCGTCGTGCAAAATATTTTCAACCTTAAATATGATTTTCATCATATTTAAGGTTAATGCTAGATGATAACTTTACATTTTTAAATCTTTTAACATGAAGTTGTCACTAAATTTTCTAACCATAATACTAATATCACTACTCGTTGGCTGCGGTGGTAAAGAAGAGAAAAAAAAGGCAAGTTTTTCATATGAAAACAAAGCACCAACAGAAAAAAAAGTATCCCAAACTGAAAAAATACTTGCTTCTGAAAAAGTAGACCTAACCAATAAGGGGGTGGGACCAATAAAGAATCTAACATTAGACGCCGAAATAGACAAAGCCCTTGCTAGACAAGGTAAAGCGGTGTTTAAAAACATGTGCGCCTCATGCCATAGACTAGATAAAAAATTTATAGGCCCTGCACCAACAGGCATATTAAATCGTCGCACTCCGGAATGGATCATGAATATGATTTTAGTTCCTGAACAAATGGTGAAAGAAGATCCATTAGCAAAGGAGCTGCTATTAGAATACAACGGCTCTCCAATGATAAACCAAAACATATCTGAAGAAGATGCTAGAGCAATTTTAGAGTATTACAGAACTTTAAAATAAGCCACCTGTTTTACAATGGAATCATATTTGAAACTGTAGTAGCAAATGAAACAGTAAATCTTGTATTATAATAGTGTTTATGCTCTAAAATGAAACACCAGCCTAAACATCTATTAAAAATAGGATTTTAAGAATACTGATGTCTAAACCAGACTTTTTGCCACTCTCGTTTTAGAATCAGCAAGGTAACATCTTCCGATAGTTTAAGAATATCCTCACCGTTTAATGCCTTTACTTGACTTTCAGAAACATCAATAATATACAGTAAGTTGAGATACTCGGTAAATTTCTCTTGAATGAGCTTATAAACGGTTTCATGCAGCAATAGTTTTAAGCTCGTAGGCAAAACATCTTCATGAAAATCCAAATCGATATTTGCCAAAAGAAAATCTTTATTCAATTGAGAGATTAACTTTTTATACAAATTCAGTCGATATGCCTCCTGGATCAAATCCTCAAAAGTAGCTGCTACATTCATGTTTATTTTCCCGATTAAAATAAGTTTTTATATATTCAGTTCAAAACGTGCTTTCTATAAAGTAGCAACATTTATTAAAAGCAGGCTACACGTCCCTATTCATCAACGCACTTCCAAATGCTTTTAAAAGCCGCTTCTTATCCTCAGGGATATTCAATCCTTCTAATGTTACAAAAGCTTTTTGAGTATAAGCTTGAATGGCTTTTTTGGTAGCCTCATCAGCACCTGAAGCTACAAACAACTGCTTAACGGTTTCCACTTTCTGCTCGGTTTCTGTTGGATTGGACAAAAACAAGTCTGTTAGCCTCTTTTTTTCAGAAGCATTTAAAACCTCCAAAGCTTTTAAATATAGATAGGTTTTCTTGTTTTCAATAATATCCCCTCCAACTTGCTTTCCAAAAGTTTCAGGATTCCCAAAAGCATCTAAATAATCATCTTGTAATTGAAAAGCAATGCCCAAGTATCTTCCAAATTCATAAATATCATTCTGATCGGACTCCGTAGCATGGGCTACAATGGCCCCCATTTTCATGGCTGCAGCGACTAAAACGGCTGTTTTATATTCAATCATTTTTAAATATTCTGGAATTGACACATCGGATCTCGTTTCAAAATCGACATCATACTGTTGTCCCTCACAAACCTCTAAAGCTGTTTTACTAAAAAGTTTTGCTAAAGCTTGAAAGATAGTCGCATCATAGTTCTCAAATAATTGATAAGCTATAATAAGCATGGCATCTCCAGAAAGGATAGCCGTATTGGTATCCCATCTCTCATGCACGGTTTGTTTCCCACGACGCAAAGGCGCATCGTCCATAATATCATCATGCACTAAAGAAAAGTTATGGAATACCTCAATGCTTAACGCAGCATCCAAGGCTTTTCTATAATCCTTACCAAAAATGTCTGCAGTCATTAATGTTAAAACAGGTCGCAACCGCTTCCCTCCTAATCTCAATATATAAGCAATAGGCTCATATAGGTTTTCAGGCTCTTTCGTTATCGAATAGTTCTCTAGATAATCAATAAACGCCTTTTGATATTTTTCTATTTCAAGCATGACGCAAAAATAAATTAATTAAACACATTAAAATAGTACAAGCTTAAATTAAATCCTTAAAAAAATATAAACTACGGAAACTTATTTTGTTTTTAAAGTTTCCGTAGTTTATATTTGCGCCCTATTATGAGAGAAAAGATTTTAATTGGTGCCACAGATTTATTTTTAAGCTATGGTTTTAAAAGTGTAACCATGGATGATATCGCTAATACTTTAGCCGTATCTAAAAAAACAATTTACCAACATTTTGAGAATAAAACCCGATTAGTAGAAGCCACAACCGAACATTTGTTCCATGGCATTTCCCATGGCATCGAACAAATTTGCGCTTCCGGAAAAAACCCCATCGAAGAAATTTTTAGCATTAAACATTTTGTGGCTGTATACCTAAAAAATGAAAAAGCGTCGCCCCAGTACCAATTGCAAAAGTATTATCCAAAGATTTTTAAGAAATTAAAAACCCAACAGTTTTGTGTCATGCAAACATGTGTATCCGACAATTTAAATAGAGGCATTGCTTTAGGGCTATATAGAGACACCATACATGTTGATTTTATTTCGAGAATCTATTACAACACTTTCCAGCTTATTAAAGACAAGGACTTATTCCCTGAAGATAAATTCTCTATGAAAATGCTCTTAAACAATTATATTGAATACCATTTACGTGGTATTTGCACAGCTAAAGGACTAGAAACGCTTCATAATTATATAAACTCCAATCCGTCGTAAATGAAAAAAAAACTTATTATATACCTTAGTTTAATACTCTCGTGCACTTTATCTGCCCAAGAAACACCCCAAAGTTTCTCCTTGCAAGAAGCCATAGAGTATGCTTTAAAACACAACCGATCCTCTATAAATGCTTCTCGCGATATCGCAGCGGCCAAAAAACAAAAATGGGAAACTACAGCCTCTGGTTTACCGCAAATAAATGCTAATGTAGATTACCAGAACTTTTTAAAACAACAAGTATCCTTACTTCCTGCCGAATTTTTTGGCGGAAATCCGGGTGAGTTTGCAGAGGTGGCTTTTGGTACGAAACAAAGTATAAATGCGACTGCCACATTAAGTCAGAAAATATTTGATGGATCCTATATTGTAGGACTTCAATCGGCAAAAGTATATTTGAATATTTCTAAAAATCTTAAAACAAAAACCGATTTAGAAGTAAGAAAATCGGTTATAGACGCTTATGGCAATGTACTCCTTGCCGAAGAAAGCATTGAGATTTTAAACAAGAACATTAAGGTGCTTCAAAACAACCTAAATGAAGTTACAAAAATTTATGAAAACGGACTGGGTGAAGAAGAAAGCGTTGAACAATTACAAATCACCTTATCTGGCGTTGAAAGCAGTCTTAATAAAACATTACGCTTAAAAAAACTAGCGTATCAGATGCTGAATATCACACTCGGATTGGACATAAACAACAAAACAGAGCTTACCGATGATTTAGAAATTCTAACCGCTCAAAACATGTCTTTAGAAATATTAAATACGGACGACAATATAAAAAACACCATAGACTATAAAATTGCCGAAAACGATAAGATTTCTAAAGCATTACTTTTAAAACTAGAAAAGAGCAAAGGCCTTCCTACCTTAAATGCCTTTTTAAATGGTGGCTATGTGGCTTACAATGAATCGTTCAATTTTACAAGCAAAGACCAGCAGTGGTTTGGTTCGTCCTTATTCGGCGTAAGCTTAAATATCCCTATTTTTAGTTCTTTAGCAAGAAGCGCTGCCACAGCTAGAGCAGCAATAAATCTCGATAAAGCAGAAACAGATTTAATCCAAAAGGAGCAGGAATTAAAACTCCAAATTGCATCTGCCAAAAGCGACTACCAATTTGCTATTGAAGAGTATAGCAATAAAAAACAAAACCTAAGCCTTGCCGAGCGCATCGAGAAAAAAAACCAAACCAAGCTTTACGAAGGTCTGGCTTCAAGTTTTGAATTAAGACAAGCTCAAACACAACTTTATACCGCACAACAAGAATTTCTGCAGGCCATGTTAAATGTTATTAATAACAAAGCAACCTTAGAAACGATTACAAATACCACCCATTTAAACGAATAATTACTATGAAAAAAATAACAACCATAATCTGTATTGCTTTGGTTCTTTCTTCATGTGGCCATAAAGAAAAGTCTGTAAAAGATTTAATCGCTAACGGCTCGCTATTAGAATTACGAGCGAAGAAAAAAGAACTAAGCCAAGAGCAGTCTGAGATAAAAAATGAATTATCTGCTCTTGAAAATAGAATTAACGCATTAGACAATACCAAGCACAAAACGCTTGTTACTACTATAAAACTTAGTGATACTGTTTTTAGACACTTTACAGAAGTACAGGGCGACGTAGGAACGGATCAAAACATCATTATCTATCCGCAGTTCTCTGGCACTTTAACACAGGTTTACGTAAAAGAAGGCCAAGACGTTACTAAAGGCCAACTGCTTGCTAAGATTGATGATGGCGGACTCTCTAGCCAATTGGCACAAGTAAGAGTTCAAGCAGAGTTGGCTAAAACCACTTTCGAGCGTCAATCGCGATTATGGGATCAAAATATTGGTAGCGAAATTCAATACTTACAAGCTAAAACCAATTATGAAGCATCAAAGAGTTCTTTTGATCAATTAGAAAAACAATTTGAAAAAACCAATATTCGCGCCCCATTTACAGGCACAATAGACCAAATTATAACAGATCAAGGAAGTTTAGTAAACCCAGGGCAAAGTCCGCTAATGCGAATTGTAAACACTAGCGATATGTATGTAAAAGCAGATGTTCCAGAAAATTATTTGGGTAAAGTTACCGAAGGTTCTGAGGTGGTAGTCGATTTTATTTCATTAGGAAAAACATATACTGGCAAAATACGTCAAGTATCCAATTTTATCAATCCAGACAACAGAAGCTTTAGCATTCAAGTAGCGCTTCCCAATAAAGACAACATTCTTAAGCCCAACTTAATAGCTACAATTAAATTGAACGATTATATTTCTGAAAAAACAATCGTGATCCCTAGCAGTATTGTTCAAAAGAATAGCAAAAACGAATCTTTGGTTTTCATCTACACTCCAGAAACAGATTCCACAGGTACGGTAAAACAAACCGTTATAAAAACAGGAAAAGAACAAGATGGACACATTGAAGTTTCTGAAGGCATAAAATCTGGCGATATTATTATTCTTGAAGGCGCCAGAACCTTACGTGACGGCCAAGAAGTAAGTATAAAAAACGCAAACAATGAGCAGTAAAAACACCTATAAAGATTTTAAAATCTCGACTTGGGCCATAGATAACAGGATGACGGTTTACGTTATTATCCTAATTCTATTGGTTGGCGGTGCTATGGCATATGTTAATATGCCTAGAGAGTCGTTTCCCGAGATTATTGAAACCAAGATTTATGTTAGCACTTTAAATCCAGGAAACTCTGCTGAAGATATTGAGAAATTCATCACAGAACCTCTTGAAGAAGAGTTCAAGAACATTAGTGACGTTAGAGAAATTACTTCACAAACACTTCAAGATTATTCTACAATTTTGGTTGAGTTTGAAGAAGATATTCCGGTTGCAGAAGCCAAACAACGGGTAAAGGATAAAATTGACCAAGTAAAAGCAGACGCCACATGGCCTACATTAAGTAACGGATCTAAAGCTGAACCGAATGCATTCGACCTGAATATTTCTGAAGAATTTCCTATTCTCAATATTAATATGACAGGCAATTACACCACAGACCAATTAAAGGACTATGCAGAACACTTGCAAGATAAGATAGAGTTGCTTTCTGAAATTAAAGAAGCTACCATTCGCGGTGTAGACGATAAGGAAGTAGAAGTTGCCGTTGATATTTATAAAATGTCTGCTGCCATGGTTAGTTTTGATGATGTTATCAATGCTATCAGTTATGAAAACAAGACCATTTCTGGAGGTAATATTATCAATAACGACTTTCAGAAAAACATAAGGATTATAGGTGAAATTGAAACGCCTTCAGAGTTGGGGAATATCATCGTTAAAAAAGATGGTGGCAATGTCTATTTAAAAGATATTTCACAAATCAGCTTCAAAGAACAAGATGCGACAACCTATGCGAGGGAGTCTGGCGAACCTGTTTTGATGTTAGATGTTAAGAAGCGGTCTGGCAGAAACATGATTGAAGCTGTAGAGCAAATAAAAGAGATTATAGAAAAAGAAAAAGCCAACTATTATCCTGAAGGACTAGAAATTACGACTTCTAACGACCAATCGATAAAGACCCAAAATCAGGTTAACGACCTAGTAAACAACATTATTTTCGGAGTGATTTTGGTTGTGGGCGTGCTTATGTTCTTTCTTGGCTTTAGAAACGCGCTGTTTGTGGGGTTTGCCATACCACTTTCGATGTTAATGGCGCTTATCATATTAAATGCCATGGGCTTCACCATGAATACCATGATTCTATTTGGTTTAGTAATGGGGCTGGGCATGCTGGTAGATAATGGTATTGTGGTGGTTGAAAATGTATATTCTTTAATGTCGCAAGGAGTGCCCAGACTAAAAGCTGCAAAACAAGGGATGGGAGAAATTGCCTGGCCTATTATTGCGTCTACCGCAACAACACTAGCCGCATTTTTCCCTTTAGGCTTATGGCCAGGAACAGTTGGTAAGTTTATGGTTTACTTCCCCATAACACTGTCTGTAGTATTGAGCTCATCTTTATTTGTCGCATTATTGATCAACTCTATGCTTACGGCCCACTTTATGAAAACCGAGGAAGAGCCTTTTACAAAACGTAAGTTGGTGCGCTGGAGCTTAATAATGTTTTTTGTTGGTATTATGCTTTTAGCCGGTGGCCTTCTTATGGACTCTGGCACCTTGGTGGGCTTTGGAAACCTAGCCCTCCTTACAGCCATTATGTTATGGGTTTACAAATATATTTTAAGGGGCGCTATAGATTATTTTCAATATAAATCTTTAAAACAACTGGAAAACCTTTATGAAGCTACCTTAAAATGGTCTATTAAAGGTAAAATGGCCTATGTGGCATTGGCCGGAACACTTTTCCTATTAATTCTATCGTTTATATTAACAGGACTCGTACAGCCCAAGGTGTTGTTTTTTCCTGAAAATGAACCCAATCAAATTATTACCTATATAGAATATCCTGAAGGTACGGCCATTGAGAAAACAAATGCACTGACTAAAAAAATTGAACAACGCATCTACCATACCATAAAAAAATATGAAGATGCCAATGGTTACAATTTCATGGTGGAATCGGCTGTTTCTCAAGTTGGCAAGGGCTCTGGAAATCCACAAACCGATGGCGGCAACCAAAGCGATATGCCCCATAGAGCGAAAATAACGCTTTCCATGCGTGATTTTCAGTTGCGAAGAAATATAAAAAGCAGTTCGGTTTTAGAGGAAGTGAGACATGCTGTTAGGGGCTTCCCTGGCGCTTCAGTGGTTGTTGAAAAAGATGCAGCAGGCCCACCCACAGGCTATCCTGTTAACATCGAAATTATTGGTGAGGATTACGACCAAATGTTAGTAGAGTCCCAAAAGCTAAGAACCCATATCGAAGGGCTTGGCCTTTCTGGTATTGAAGAACTTAAGGTAGATGTTAATAAGTCAAAACCTGAATTAAACCTACGTATCGATCGCCAAAAGGCTGGTCAATTGGGGGTTTCTACATCACAGATTGGAAACACCATTAGACGTTCTATTTTTGGTCAAGAAGTCTCAACCTATAAAGACGGGGAAGATGATTATCCCATTATGGTGCGCTTTAACAGTACAAACAGGTATGATGAAAGCACTATTTTAAATCAACCCATTACGTTTAGAAACAACCAAGGCCAACTGGTTCAAATCCCTATTGCGCCTTTAGTAGAAAAAACGAATATAGAGGCTTTCAACGTTATAAAGCGTAAAAACCTAAAACGCGTTATCACCCTGTACTCCAATGTTATAGGCGGCTACAACCCTACTGAAATTGTTAACGAATTGAAACAAGATTTAGCAAATTATGATACCCCATCAGGTATTAGTTTTAAATTTACTGGCGAGCAGGAAAAACAAGCAGAAAACCAAGCGTTTTTATTGAAAGCATTGCTATTTGCACTTGGAGGCATTCTGTTAATTTTAGTTGCACAATTTAATTCTATTTCAAAACCTATCATCATTCTTAGTGCTGTTATATTAAGTTTGGGCGGAGTATTTCTAGGTCTGGTTGTTTTTCAAATGGACTTTGTGGTGATCATGACCATGATGGGCATCATTTCATTAGCAGGAATTGTTGTAAACAACGCCATCGTTCTTATCGACTATACTCAAATTCTTATCGATCGAAAAAAACAAGAATTAAATGTGAGTAGCGAACAGTATCTTACAAAAGCACTGTATTATGAACTTATTATAGCTGGTGGAAAATCGCGTTTACGGCCTGTACTTTTAACGGCTATAACTACAGTTTTAGGATTAATTCCGCTTGCAATCGGTTTTAACATTGACTTCTTTGGATTGTTTACCAAATTCAGTCCAAATATTTATATTGGTGGTGATAACGTTATTTTTTGGGGGCCTTTGGCCTGGACGGTTATTTTTGGATTAATTTTCGCAACCTTCTTAACTTTAATAGTGGTACCTGCCATGTTTTACCTTACCAATCGTGCTAAAATAAGATTTGCAAAAGAGGTGAAATTACCTTTAGGCAAATAATCGATATTAAAGCTTAATTTCTCTTTGAAAACCTTAAACTTGATCTTAATCAAATTTGAGGTTTTCAATTTTTAATAAATAACCCGCATTATTTCACTTTTAAACAGATAACTCATTAAATTTGCATTCTTAAACACTTAAAACAGCTTTTATAAAGCTGTTCTTTTTTAAATTAAACGTATGTACAGAAGTCACAATTGCGGCGAATTAACTGCTGCAAACATCAATACAGAAGTAACCCTTGCAGGTTGGGTTCAAAAATCGAGAGATAAAGGGTTTATTGTTTGGGTAGATTTGCGCGACCGTTATGGCATTACGCAACTGGTATTTGATGAAGAGCGAACTTCCAAAACATTAATTGAGCAGGCTCAAAATTTGGGGCGTGAGTTTGTGATCCAAGTAAAAGGGCAGGTGATTGAGCGTGCATCAAAAAACCCAAATATCCCTACTGGAGATATAGAAATACTGGTTTCAGAATTGACTATTTTAAACGAATCGATTCTCCCGCCTTTTACCATCGAAGACAAAACAGATGGTGGCGAAGATATTAGAATGAAATACCGCTATTTAGATATTCGTAGAAATCCTGTAAAAAACAAACTTATTTTCAGGCACAAAGTCACACAAGAAGTAAGGAACTACCTTTCAAAAGAAGGATTTATAGAAGTAGAAACACCTTATTTAATAAAGTCAACACCAGAAGGCGCTCGCGATTTCGTGGTACCAAGCCGCATGAACGCAGGTCAATTTTACGCACTGCCTCAATCTCCACAAACTTTTAAGCAATTGTTGATGGTGGGCGGTATGGATAAGTACTTCCAAATTGTAAAATGTTTTAGAGATGAAGATCTACGTGCAGACAGACAGCCGGAATTCACACAAATAGATTGTGAAATGGCCTTTATTGATCAAGAAGATATTTTAAATGCATTTGAAGGCTTAACGCGCCACTTATTAAAAGAAGTGAACGGTGTTGAAATAGAGAAATTTCCAAGAATGCTGTATGATGATGCCATGCGATTGTACGGAAATGACAAACCAGACATCCGTTTTGGAATGCAGTTTGGAGAGTTAAATGCCGTGGCGCAGCATAAAGATTTTAGCGTTTTTAATAATGCAGAGTTGGTGGTTGGCATAGCCGTTCCTGGAGGGAATAGCTATACCAGAAAAGAAATTGACAAGTTAATAGATTGGGTAAAGCGCCCACAAGTAGGCGCTTTAGGCATGGTATATTCGCGATGCAATGAAGATGGCACGTACAAATCTTCTGTAGATAAATTTTACGATCAAGAGGATTTAACAAAATGGGCAGAGGCCACTGGTGCAAAACCTGGTGATTTAATTTGTGTTCTTTCTGGAGACCAAAATAAAGTTCGTGCCCAATTGAGTGCTTTACGTATGGAGCTTGCAGAGCGTTTAGGGTTAAGAGACCCTAAAAAATTCGCCCCACTTTGGGTTATGGATTTCCCACTTTTAGAATGGGATGAAGACACCAAGCGCTACCACGCCATGCACCACCCCTTTACCTCACCAAAACCAGGGCAATTAGAATTGTTGAAAACCAATCCTGGCGAAGTAAAAGCCAATGCTTATGATTTAGTGTTAAACGGAAACGAAATTGGCGGCGGCTCTATTAGAATACACGATAAAGCAACCCAATCGCTCATGTTCGATTATTTAGGGTTTACACCTGAAGAAGCCAAAGCACAATTCGGGTTTTTAATGGAGGCATTCCAATATGGCGCACCACCACATGGTGGACTAGCCTTCGGGTTAGACCGATTGGTTGCTATTTTAGGCGGACAAGAAACCATTAGAGATTTTATTGCTTTTCCTAAAAACAACGCTGGACGTGATGTGATGATTGATGCTCCTGCGCCGATTAACGATGAACAATTAACAGAATTAAATTTAAAACTTAATTTAAAACCATAACAAAAAATCCTGCATGAGCAGGATTTTTTGTTAGCTTTAACCATGCCAAAACATACTATTTTTAAGCAGATTTTAATCTGGAGAGCAAAATACATCTCCCATAGGCAGTTTGTTTATATACTAAGTATCATCATTGGTTTTACCTCGGGTGTTGGGGCAGTAGTCTTGAAAAACCTCACGCACTTTATCCAACATGCACTAGAAGGAAAATTAATAAAAGATTACCATCATGCGTTTTACTTTTTGTTTCCTATTTTGGGCCTTACCCTTGTGTATGTAAGCATCAAATATATTATAAGAAATAAAGTAAGCCATGGGATTCCCTCTACATTATATGCTATTTCAAAACGAAAAGGTGTAATGAAACGGTACCAAATGTTTGGCTCCATTTTAACAGCGCCACTCACGGTTGGCTTTGGAGGCTCTGTTGGTTTAGAAGGTCCTACCGTAGCAACTGGCGCTGCTATAGGGTCTAATATTTCGAGAATGTTTCATATGAACCAGACCACTCGAAATCTGCTAATTGGTTGTGCTGCTGCCGGCGCTATGAGTTCTATTTTTAAAGCCCCTATTGCGGCCATTATCTTTGCTATTGAAGTGTTTAGTTTAGACCTAACCATCGCCTCTATGCTCCCACTTCTACTAGCATCATTATCCGCTATTTTAACCTCTTATTTTTTCTTCGGAAACGATATTCTTTTACCCTTTCAAATTGAAGACAAGTTTGTTATTACCGACGCCCCCTTTTATATGATTTTGGGGGTATTTGCTGCCTTAACCTCTATTTACTTCACACGGGTTTATGATAGTATCCAAAGCTTCTTTGACAAAATAGCGTCTCCAGTTAAAAAACTGATTATTGGCGCTGTGGGCTTAGGCATTCTCATTTATTTTATTCCCCCACTTTACGGAGAGGGCTTCGATGTTATCAATAACCTTATCGCCGGTAACCCCGAAAAAGCACTGCAGAATAATTTCTTGCATATGGATACGACCAATATTTGGATAGTGGTATTGCTTTTAGCAGGCTTAGTGTTTTTTAAAATTATAGCTAGTGCTTTAACCTTCGGGGCTGGAGGAGTGGGTGGTATTTTTGCTCCAACGCTTTTTATGGGAAGCATTATGGGAAATTGCATTGCCAAAATCATCAACAATTGTGGACTTTTTAAAACAGCAATTTCCGAAAGTAATTTCACATTAGTGGGTATGGCTGGTGTTTTAGCTGGTGTTTTACACGCGCCCCTAACTGCTATTTTCTTAATCGCAGAACTTACAGGAGGGTACGAGCTTTTTATACCTTTAATGCTTACCGCCACTATTTCATTTGGTATCACAAAATATTTCAGTCCGCATTCCGTCTACAATATGGAGCTTGGTAGAAAAGGCGAACTCATTACCCACGATAAAGACCACGCTGTCCTTACCCTCATGAATATTAATAAGGTTATCGAAACCAACTTTATAAGCATCCACCCAAAAATGACCTTAGGGGAGATGGTACAACAGGCCGTTATAAAATCAAATCGAAACATCTTTCCTGTTGTCCATAAAAAAGACCATACGCTACGGGGCGTTATTCTATTAGATGATTTAAGGCCGATTATGTTTGATCAATCTTTATACGATGATATGACGGCGACAGACATCATGCAACCAGCGCCAGAAATTATAGACCTAGATAATGATAAGATGACCGATATTATGAAAAAATTCCAGGATAGTAGCGCTTGGAATCTACCGGTAACCAAAGATGGTGTGTATTACGGTTTCATTTCAAAATCTAAACTATTAACGGCTTACAGGCGCCAACTGATTACCTTACAAGGAAAATAAAATCTCGATATCTGGACGGCATTTTACATTAAAGATACCTATCAGGCATAATAAGACTGTGCATTTCTTACCCCCTTTTTTTGGCTTTACGGCAATAATCTATTCAGGAAGCATTGCTAATTTTGTTATATTCGCTAAAAAAAGCTTGATGATAAGCCATGATTTAAATCCATTTTTTTAAACCCTTTAAAATGAGTCCTACTTTATAGCATATTTTTTAATAAACATATGTCCTTTAAATTCAAAAGTTTACTGTCCAAGTTCTTAGTTTGGAAATTAAAATATATTTCTGAGCGTCAATTTGTTTATTTCCTTAGCATTTTAGTTGGGATTTTAGCAGGTATGGGAACTGTTGTGCTTAAAAACCTGACCCATTTTATTAGAACGCTCTTTGAATTAGATTTTTTTAGGGACTACCAAAATTCCCTATATTTTATTTTCCCGATTATCGGATTGCTTTTAGTTTATATCATCAAGCAAACTTGGTTAAAAAAACATATAGGTCACGGTATTTCAACAACCTTGCACGCCATTTCAAAGCTAAATGGCATTATTCCAAAGTACAACATCTATGCGGCTTTAATTACCGCTCCGCTCACAGCTGGATTTGGTGGGTCTGTTGGTTTACAAGGTCCCGCTGTAAGTGTGGGCTCTGCTTTAGGATCCAACTTGGCTCTACTCTTTCGTATGAGCCCTAAAACGCGTATGCTTTTAATTGGCTGTGCTTCTGCTGGCGCCATGGCATCTATGTTTAAAGCCCCTATTGCTGCTATTATATTTGCAGTAGAAATTTTTAGTTTAGACATTGCCTTCGCATCCTTAGTGCCTTTATTATTAGCCTCTATCTCGGCAGTATTAACGTCTTACATGTTTTTAGGCACAGATGTCTTGCTGCATTTTGAATTGACAGATGAGTTTAAAATGAACCATATTGCCTTTTATATTCTTTTAGGATTGGCAACCGCTTTG
This sequence comes from Mariniflexile ostreae, assembly GCF_042427585.1. Classification (NCBI taxonomy): domain Bacteria; kingdom Pseudomonadati; phylum Bacteroidota; class Flavobacteriia; order Flavobacteriales; family Flavobacteriaceae; genus Mariniflexile; species Mariniflexile ostreae. Next base: position 61,695 of record NZ_JBHMFC010000011.1, read on the forward strand.
GCTTCTGTATATTTTTCAAAAGTTTACTTCACAATCACCAACTTTTTTAAACAGTTTAAAAGTCGTGCATTGCGCTTATTGATTGGTGGCTTGGCTATCGGTACGATGCTCTTTTTTATACCACCACTTTATGGAGAGGGCTATGGCATTACCAATAACCTTCTTAAAGGCGACCATTTAGCAGCAATAGGTGTTACGCCACTACATATAGACCTCACGAATATATGGATTGTAATCGGCTTGTTATTAGGTATTTCTGTATTTAAGGCCATTGCGATGACGATTACTTTTGGTGCAGGTGGCGTTGGCGGTATATTTATTCCCACGCTGGTTATGGGTAGTGCATTAGGCAATGCCTGCGCAAAAGTTATTAATAATTTAGGTTTTGATTTTAATGTATCTGAATCTAATTTTACATTAGTGGGCATGACAGGCCTTATGGCCGGTGTGCTCCATGCCCCATTAACCGCTATTTTCTTAATTGCTGAAATTACAGGAGGTTATGAGCTTTTTGTACCACTGATGATTGTAGCCGCCATCTCATTTAGCATTACAAAATATTATGTTTCCCACTCTATTTACACCCTTCGGCTTGCCGAACGTGGCGAGCTGATGACGCATGATAAAGATAAAAACGTACTTATGGTTTTAGATATCGATACCGTTATCGAAACCAATTTCATAATATTAAAACCTGAAATGAAACTCGGAGAGATCCTTAAAAATGCAGTTGCAAAGTCTTCTCGGAATCATTTTCCTGTGGTAAACGACTATCATGAATTTTTAGGCGTTGTACGTTTAGATGACATTAGGCACATGATGTTCGATGCAGACTTATACAATACCGTGGATGCTTCAAGCCTCATGCAAACCGATTCTGGAATAATTGATTATCACGCAGACTCCATGAACAGTATTATGGATAAGTTTAAAGCCAGTGGCGTATGGAATTTACCCGTAATAAAAGACGGCAAATACTATGGTTATATTTCAAAATCCAAATTACTTACTGCATACAGACAACAATTGATTAAATTTACCTAATGTTTATAAAAAACTGTTTCAGATAACGCAAAAACCATCATGAAATACCTCATCTTATTATTGACTATCGCTGCATTTACAAGTATTATTTTAGGATTTACTATAGATGTGATATACGCTCAAAAACTTATAGGTTTTGGTGTTATAGGATTGTTTATCGTGGTGTTTCCATTATTTTCTTATTACCGTTGGAAAGATAAAAACCCAAAAGATTATATGCTTACTAAAGAAAATTTAGATAAAATGCGGGACAGTCAAAAAGAAAACAAATATTAAAATTCTAGAATGAATTTAAGTTAACTCTTAATTTAAATTCCTTTTTTCAATAAAAAACCGTTTCAAAAGAGCCGAAGCTTCCGCTTCTAAAATACCGCCTTTAATAGTCGTTTTAGGATGCAATGTTGTTTTTAAGTTTATACAACCACGCTCCACATCTCGAGCGCCGTAAATAATATTAGAAATCTGACTCCAATACAGCGCTCCTGCACACATTTGACAAGGCTCTAGTGTTACATATAAGCTACATTTTTGAAGATACTTACCTCCTATAAAATTAGCTGCTGCAGTAATGGCTTGCATTTCCGCATGTGCAGTAACATCGTTTAACGTTTCGGTTAAATTATGTCCTCGTGCAATTATTCTATTATCAATCACAATTACGGCCCCCACAGGAATCTCACCCTTTTCAAAAGCAGCTTCGGCTTCTTGAAGGGCACGTTTCATAAAATAGGTGTCGTCAAAAGGTTGTATCATATAAAGAAGCTTTATGTTTAAAATCAAAAATACGATTTCAAATTTAAGTAATGATTTTTATAACGCTTTTAACCTTAAACAAAAAAAGGTGCTCAACACTAAGCAGAACACCTTTTGTTATTTTATATATAAACAGTTTAGCCTTTAATATAAGTCGTTACATATGTAGACGTATGAGTTCCCCCTCCCTCTTCTTCTATATCTATATATTTAATAATAAGCTTCTTAGATGTTAATTCCAGAATTTCTCCTGAATCACCATCTGAATTCAAGTTTGTTCCATTCACACTATAAGGCCTTGGATTACTCTCATAAACATCTTCACAATTATCACCAAAATACTCCTTATAAACATATGTGGTTTCGCTAAATATAATTTCTTCAGGGCAATCACCGTCTTCTACATACTCTATACCGTCCTCAAAATCTGATATCAGGATCCATTTACCAATTAAATTGGATGCAGAATAACTAGGGTCGTCGTCACTACTACAAGACAATACGAAACCCATAGCACATAATAATAGTAATAATTTTTTCATAATAAATTTGGTTTTAATAGTTAAGGCTCAAATATAAAATGAAGTGATTTAAACTTTTTTAAAAAAAAATGAGAAGGGTTGTGGATATTTGTGTTGCGAAACATAAATAACTAAATCACAACCCTATATGTACTCAGTACT
>NZ_JBHMFC010000012.1:0-47728 GCF_042427585.1 Mariniflexile ostreae
GTTTTTTTAGGTCTTCAACCGATTCCCTTATGTGTATTTCTGCTTTTTTTCCCATCTATAAATATACAAAAAATATACGGCATTACACATCTATTTTGGTATTAGACCTTCATATTCATGCTATATTTAAAGGCTGAAAAGTATGTTGTAGCAAGAAGAAGAAATTTAGATTTAAATTAAAAATTTAAATAGTAAAACGGCTGCTTTCAGGTTACTTCGAAAACAGCCGTTTTTTTTTATTTAAAATTCAATTATAAAACCAATAAAGGTGCAATGATACCAATACTAAATCGTCCGGTATTTCTATCTATTGCAGAGAATTGCGTTGTTGAATAATTAGAGTAATCGTACTTTCTAGCGACATAACTTGCAAAAAACTTTAAGTTCATATCTTTAAATGGTGCGTATTCGATGGTAGGGATTAATCCAAAAGTAGTGACTAATTTTTCTGAACTACCATTCAATTCAGAGTATGTATTATTGGTCATAAGCGATAATAACAAGTTAACTTTCGGTTGTACTTGGTATTCTGCTCGTACCCAATGTTCCACATATTTAACATGCTCTCCTGGGCGCTGAAACCCTGTAGCCACGATATTTGAGGCAATGCCTTTATTATCTAAATCTTCAAGGCTATATTGGAAATCATACATAAGTGTGAATTTTTTTGAATTAAATTTATTTCCTAGCACTAAATAGTTCATCACTTTGTCTTTAGCTTCAGTAAAGTAACTGTAGCTGTAGTTTGTTTGGAATTTTCCGTTAAATAAACTCCCTCTCCACGATGCTACAAATGCTAAAGGTGCTCTTGCTGCTGTAATTCCAGAAATATCATAGCCATCGTATTGGGTTTCTAAAGATTTTGTTCTGGTATTTAATACTTGCAAGCCAAAGGTGTTTTTTCCGTTCTTCAGTGTATGGGAGAGGCCTGCTCCAATCAAATAGTTGTCTGCATATTCAATAAGGTCATTATATTCAAGAATATCAATCGGATTATAGTCTAATTCCCATCCTCCCCAATCTGCAGATTGTTTACCAACAGTTAAGTTCGTTTGAGGGGACAAAGCAAACACCAAATAGGCAAGATCGGTTGATCGGCTCATATTATCAAGATCGCCCACTTTATGTTCGCGCGTATATCGGTCTCGAAATCTAAAGCTTACCTTTTCATGTATTTTACCTTTAACTTCCAAGCGAAATTGATTGGCAGAGAAGTTAGAGCTTTCATAATCTCCTTCTTCAAACCTATTATCAAATGCTAAACGCGTATTAAAAATAACATTCACATTCTTTAATAGAGATTGTTTTGTTATCGGGATTAAGGATTGGTATTCCAAGTCTGATTTGTTTTCTTGGGATTGCGCAACTGCAATAATTGGCAATAAAATAACTGCTAAATAAATAAAATATCGTTTCATCTTTAATTTTTTAAGTTTATAGTTCTATACATTATAATATTAAGAAGCCCAATAGAAAGCCTACGGAAACCGCAACAATTGTAGAGGCAAAACCAGGGCGGTTGAAACTGTGGTTAACCACGTATTTTCCTATTTTGGTACTTCCTGTTCTATCAAAATTAATGGCAGCCAACAGTGTTGGGTAGCCGGGTAATACGTAGAAACTATTTACGGTAGGAAAGGAGGCTATTAAGACTAAAGGCGATAACCCCAGAGCAATTCCCAGTGGTATCAAGGTCTTAACAGTAGCAGCTTGGCTAAACATAATAATTCCCAATGCAAATAAAGCTATGGCAAACGTCCACGGATGTGCATTTACAATGCTTCCTAACGATTCTTTAATAACTTCAGAATTGTTTTCCATAAAAGTAGAAGCCATCCATACCACACCAAACACGGAGATGGTTGCAGATGCCATAGAACTAAATAAACTGACTTGAGTTACGGTAACCGCACTGGTTTTGGTTATGAGCATCATGGCAGCAGACGCAGCTAAAGTGATTAAACAAATAACTGTAACCATGGAAACGGTACCGTCGCTTTTAACAACTAAATCCTCTTGTCCCGGTCCAAAATTAGGCAGAACATCTGGAAAAGCGCCAGCTACTACAATAAGTAGAATGGCAATGCTAAAAATCATAACCGATGTTTTAGCACCAGCTTTAACTTTATTTCCACTGCTTTCTGAGCTAGTATCAATAGTTTTTGCAAACTCAGGGTTTTTCATTTTCTCTAAAAAAAGGGGATCTTCGTTTAATTCCAATCCTTTTTTTCTAACCACAAAACAAGCAGCCAATGTTCCCAATAAGCCTGCTGGAATAGAAATCATCATCACATCAAAAAGAGCCCCAGGATAGCCCAACAACACAACAAGTGCGGCCGTACAGGCACTAATTGGACTACCGGTTAACGCTAAGTGAGAAGCGATTACCGAAGCGCTTAAGGGGCGTTCTGGACGGATTCTTTTTTTAGTTGCAACTTCAGAAATTATAGGTAATATAGAATATACAATATGAGAAGTTCCGGCAAACAAGCACAAAACATAGGTTGCGAAAGGAGCAATAAAAGTAACGTTTGAAGGGTTGCTCCTTATCACCTTTTCTGCTAAACTCACCAAATAATCTAAGCCCCCTGATGCCTGAAGTGTTGCCGCAGTTGTAACAATGGCTATAATGATAAGCATTACATCTAACGGAGGGTTGCTAGGCTTCATGTGGAAGGCAAATACAAAAATTACCAATCCAAATATTCCCATTACGCCAAGTCCAATCCCTTTCATTCGAGATCCAATAAGGATCATAACTAAAAGAACGGCAAATTCAATCCAAAACATAAGCTCAGAAATTTAATTTAGTTACCACTTGAAATGTACAATCACAAGTGCAGGTTTTAAACTGAGAGCCACTTATTGTAGCGCCCAGTTTTTTTTATGAATGATTATTAATAGTCGAAAAAGTTGCTTTGAATTTTATCGCGATTATTAGTTTCCATTAAAGATAACATCAATAAAATCCTAGCTTTTTGAGGATTAAGGTCGTCTCCAACCACAAAACCAAGTGCGGCATCATCTACTTCATTAAATAATGTAATTCTACCTGCTCCTGCTCTATTAGATCGGCAAACCACGATGCCTTTTTTAGATGCATTTTCAAGAGACTTACCAACAGCAGCATTAAAATTACCATTACCCATGCCAGCATACACAATTCCCTTAACATTTGTATTCAATAAAGCATCAACTGTAACTGGGCTTGCATCGGCATAACCATAGATAACTTCAACTTGAGGTAAAGAGGTTGCTTTGCTTACATCGAATTTTTTTTCTGGATTACGTAAGGATTGATAGTAGTAATTTACTTTACCATCGTATATTAAACCTATCGGTCCGAAATTACGAGATTGAAAAGTAGCTGTACTTGTGGTAATCGTTTTGGTTACATCTCTAGCATCAAAAACCAACTCATTCATAGCGACAACAACGCCTTTACCTTGGCTGCTAGGATCTGCAGCAACCATTACGGCATCCAATAGGTTTTTATTTCCATCTTGGCTCATTGCTGTAGAGGGGCGCATGGCACCTACCAAAACAACAGGCTTGTCAAAAAATACGGTTAAATCGAGAAAAGTAGCTGTTTCTTCCATGGTATCTGTGCCGTGAGTAATAACAATTCCATCTGCAGCATTTTCTGCAAAAATTTCATTGATTCTTTTAGAGAGTTTTAACCATACTTCAACGCTCATGTCTTGGCTGCCAATTTGGGCAATTTGCTCTCCTTTAACCTTTGCTAAATCGTGAATTTGGGGCACAGCACTCAATAAAATATCTATTGGTACCTTTCCTGCTGTATAGGCAGCTTTTGTTGCAGATTCTCCAGCCCCAGCAATAGTACCGCCAGTAGCAAGGATAGTAACTCTTGGTAATACTTTAGTTGTATTTTTTTTGTTTTGAGCCTGAATTTGCAACGTAGAAACGAACAAAATCAGTACAACGATTCCTCTTCTAATCAAATTAGTATTCATAATCATTTAGTTTTAAATTATTATTAGTTATGCATTTATATACTTAGGCGTTATTAAATTTTCTAATGAATAAATTTCATCCCATTTAGCCTGAGAAATCAATTTTCGTTCAATCACCACAATATCATGAACACTTTTACCAGTTTTAAGCGCCTCTCCAGCAATGCTAGAACTTTCTTCGTAACCAAGAATGGGGTTTAATTGGGTAACAATTCCAATGCTATTCATAACCATATTGAAACAATGATCGGTATTAGCGGTAATGCCATTTATACATTTATCTACCAAGCTTGTAATGGCGTTGCCTAAATATTCTAATGATGTAAACATGGCAAATGCAATAACAGGTTCCATAACATTTAATTGTAATTGCCCCGCTTCTGCGGCCATGGTGACGGTTAAATCTTGGCCGATAACATAAAAGCAGGTCTGATTTACAACCTCAGGGATTACTGGATTAACTTTTCCTGGCATGATTGAAGAGCCTGGTTGCCGTGCTGGTAAATTAATTTCATTGAAACCTGTTCGTGGCCCAGAACTCAACAAACGTAAATCGTTGCATATTTTAGAAACCTTAACCGCTGTTCTTTTTAAGGTTCCCATTATTTGGACATATGCACCAGTATCAACAGTGGCTTCAACTAAGTCTGGAGACAATGAGAGTGGAATTCCAACTTCTTTTACTAAATAATCTAGGCAAATCTCAGAGAAACCTTCAGGAGCATTTACTTTTGTTCCAATAGCCGTTGCGCCCATATTTATTTCCAATAATAAACTTTGTGCCTCTTTTAAGCGTTTCACATCTTCACCTATTGTTGTTGCATAAGCATGGAATTCCTGGCCCAAAGTCATAGGAACAGCATCTTGTAACTGCGTACGGCCCATTTTTAAAACATTATTAAAAGCAACGCCCTTTTCTTGAAAAGCAGTTTCCAATCGTTCTAAAATGGTAATAAAGTGTTCCATTTTTAAATATAGAGCAATTCTAAAGGCCGATGGATAAACGTCATTGGTAGATTGGGAACAGTTTACATGGTTATTGGGATGCAAAAACTTATACTCTCCCTTTTTATGGCCTAAATACTCAAGACCAATATTTGCAATAACTTCATTTGAATTCATGTTTACCGATGTTCCTGCACCTCCTTGAATTAAATCACTAACAAATTCTTTATCAAAATTTCCAGCAATTAATTGATCTGCACCATACGATATGGCTTCCGCAATTTTTCCATCTAAAACACCACAGTCTTTATTTGCCAATGCAGCAGCTTTCTTTACATAACCTAATGCTTTTATCAGTAAGGGTTCTTTCGAAATAGATAATCCCGTAATATTGAAATTCTCTAAGGCTCGAAACGTTTGAATGCCATAATACACATCATTTGGAATGTTTAATTCACCTAAAAAATCGTGTTCTTTTCTTGTAGCTTTCATAATAAATTCTTTAAAGTTATTTTGATAACATTACATTTAAATCAAAATATTGTTGAATAAAAATATTTTTTAAAAAAATAAGCGCATAATAATATTGAATTCGTAATTATTAAACAAAGTTAGGTTGGGGGATAAAAAAAAAAACTGATAAAAGTCATGAAAAAAAACAGACGGGATTTCGCAATTAAATAGAGCTAAAAAAATATGATGTAGTAAAAAACTAAAGCGTTCTTTTTTTTGTTATGGAAGAAGATAAATATGATGAAAAAAGTCCTATATGACTGTAAATATTGATAAAAACGAGATCTGCTTAAGAAGGGAGTTTCGCTAGTATTTGATGGTTTTAGATTAAGTTGGTGTAAGAATTTAGTTATGCTTACGAAAAGCATAAATAAATGTTAAAATATTGTGTGTTTATGAAGTTGATGGATTGTATTACAATTTTAGAATTAAAACTTGATTTTAGGCTAAGTATACCAGTCGTAAAAATAAAATGAATAGGTTATTCTGTTTTATTTTATAAAAAAGTTACATGAATAATCCTGCTTAAGAATTTGATTTAGGTCTTATTTTGGAGTTTATTTTAATACCTCCAGTTTTAAGGTGACTTAAGTGTTGTTTATAAGTTTTTGCAATGCAGTAACAGTTGGAATCCTTTTTTTAGAGGGTTTTCAAAATACAGCAAAAAAAAAAGAACAGGTACAAACATGTGCTTGTCCTGTTCTTATTATAAGATCTATTTTATTTAAGCTAAGGTTTAGAACATGGCTTATGCTTCACAACTTGCGCAGTCTTTTTTCTGTGCAAATTTTTGGGCTGCATTCATGCTATGCTGATAATATAGAGATTTCAAGCCTAGTTTCCATGCTGAAATATGAATTTTATTTATGTCCTTAACAGGCATTTCAGGATGGACTATAATATTTAAAGATTGGCCTTGGTCTATATGATTTTGACGGTTAGCGGCTTGATAAATAAGGTCCAATTGGTCTATTTCTGAATAGGTTTTAAAAACATCCTTCTCTTCTTGCGTTAAGAAATCAAGATGCTGTACAGAGCCGTCGTAATCGCGAATATTTCGCCATACCTCTACTGTATTCATCCCTTTTTCTTCAAGTAGTTTCTCTAAGAATGAATTTTTTATAGTTGTTTTTATCTTAGCAATATCTTTCACGTATACATTAGACCAGATGGGCTCAATACCTTGTGAAACTTGCCCTAAAATAAAAGCAGATGACGTTGTTGGAGCAATCGCATTTAATGTTGCATTACGTCTTCCATATCCCTTAAGAACGGTTGGCTCTCCAAACATTTCAGCTAATTCTCTAGAAGCCTTATAAGATTTTTCCTCGATAGCCTTAAAGATTTCACTGTTTAAATTATACGCTTTTTGGCTATTTAAAGGTAGCATTTTCGATTGTAATAAGGAATGCCAACCCAAAACCCCTAAACCTAAGGCGCGATTGTCTTTGGCGAAATTATAGGCACGCTCCATAAACATGAAGGTTTGCCTGTCTTCTCGGCTCTCCGAATCGCGATAAGCCTCTAATTTTTCTACAAATTCAGTAATGACGGCATCTAAGAAATAAACCATAGTTTCAACCGCATCGGTGTCCTTCCATTTATCATAATGCAATAAATTAACAGAGGACAGCACGCATACAAAAGACCAGTCGTCGTTGGAAGGCAACATGATTTCTGTACAAAGGTTACTGGCATAGATTGGGAGGCTCTTGTCTTTATAAACATCAGCCGCCGCGTTATTGGCATTGTCTTTAAAGAAAATATAGGGATAGCCCATTTCGCCTCTTCTTTGAAGTACTTTTGCCCAAATGGCACGTTTTTTTTCATCACCATCTATCATGTCTTGCATCCATTCATTAGTAACCGTAACACCATGGGTAAGCTCTTGGATAGGGTTTCCTTCTGTACCGATTTCTAAAAACTCCATAATATCTGGATGTTCAACAGGTAAATAGGGGGAGAAGCGTCCACGTCTCACCGATCCTTGACTTACGACATCGACCATAGATTCAAATAACTGCATGATATGAACCGCTCCAGAAGCTTGTCCGTTATTTTTAACCTCGGCGCCACGATGACGGATTTTTCCAAAATATCCTGAAGTTCCTCCGCCTAGTTTAGACATCATACCTACTTCCGATTGGGTATATAAAATATTACCCATATCATCACCAATATGCGACCCAAAACAACTAATAGGAAGGCCTCTTCGCTTCCCAAAGTTAGACCAAACGGGTGATGCTAAAGAGAAAAAACCTTCAGACATGTACTTGAAAAATTTGTCTGAATATCCAGGGATACCCAATATATCTTCTGCTCTATCTGCAATTTCACGAATGCGCTCTTCTGCATTAACGCCTGGTGAAAGATAGCCAGATGCTAAAAAATTTCGGCTGTGCTCATTAAGCCATTCGAAGCCTTGTGATTCCTTTTCTCCTGTTTTATGGAGCGCTTTTTTACGAGCGTTTAAAAGATTTTCAGTTTCTGAAACTGTTTTTGAATTCTTTGTGTCGAGGGTTTTGTTTTGATCGTTCATTTAAAAAAGGTCATCACTTGTTATACTTTGGGTTCTTTTACTGTAATTAATAGAGCGTTTCACGAAGAAATCTCCGTGTTTTGTTCCAATTATCTCATCGTCAAACCATTCGGTCTGTGCTAATAGTTTTTCGTCTATCTCAAATATTTTTCCAATTCCTATGCTTTCAAGAGAATTGTTGAAGCGGTTTTTAATAAATTCATTAACCACGGCCTTAGGCAAGAAGTCAAGCTCTCCGTCTTCAAAAATCCAATCTACTATTCGGCTTTCAGAGGTAAAGGCTTCTCTACATATTTCTTGGATCACACTGTTGTAGCTATCGTCAAACCACCCTGGGTTTTCTTGCTTGATAATTTTAATGATATCAATTCCAAAATCACCATGAATTTGTTCTTCTTTTGATGTGGCTTCCACAACATTAGAAATTCCTTTAAGCATATTTTTATGCTTGTTAAAAGCCATAATAATTAAAAATTGCGAGAATAAAGAAACGTGTTCTATAAAAAGAGAGAATAATAAGATAGACTCTGCATACTCTTTATTGTCATCACTTTTGGCGTTTTTAAGAGCGGTTTCTAAATAATGAACCCGCATCATGATTACTGGTTTTTTCTTTAGATTCTTAAATTCTTCATTAAGGCCTAAAATTTCTAATAAATGGGAATACGCATCATGATGGCGCACTTCGCTTTCTGCAAATGTAGCGCCAACAGAACCTATTTCTGGTTTAGGCATTCGGTGATAAATATCGCCCCAAAAGCTTTTAACAGCAACCTCAATTTGAGAGATGGCAAGCATGGTGTTTTTTATGGCACTACGCTCCACTTCAGAAAGGCGGGTTTTAAAATCTTGAATATCACTTGTAAAGTTAAATTCGGTATGGATCCAGTAAGAATGGCGAATGGCTGGCACATAGTCATAGAGGGCTGGATATTCATAAGGCTTTAAATTGATACGCTTTTCAAATATATTGAGCTTGCGTTTTTGGGTTTGTTGATTTCTATAGAGAATATAACCTTTGGCTACATCAAAAAAACCACTTTCCATCAATTTAGTTTCCACGAAATCTTGTACCTCTTCTACGGTAGGAATGTATTTTCCGTCCAATGCTTTTCTTTCCAGAAGGGCTTCGTAAACCTTTCCCGAAATAAGCTGAGCATCTTCTGGACCACCGTGGTTTGCCGCGGTCATGGCCTTTAGAATAGCTTCTGTAATATTTTTTAAATGAAAGATTTTTATATTAAAATCTCTTTTTATGACGTGGGTAATCTCCATGGCAATAAGGACTAATTATTATGAATAAATGTGATATGCAAAGATGTGAACTTTATCAATATCTTTCCATTTCGAGATCATATTGTTGTCAAATAATTATTAACAATTGGTTTGTTTATAGAAAAAAAAGAGAAAAGACTCCGTTGTTTTTATAGAATGACTTTTATAGTTTGTTGGAGTTTTTTTGTTGGTTTTTATGGTGCATCCTTACGAAACGCTTTAAATTTGCACAAGAAATACAAACAGGTGCAGAGCGTATCATAGGCTTCTAGATTTTAAAGATTTTCCAAGAAATCTTAAGGTATTAAAAACCACCTCGTATAGCTATATGGAATTATAAATCACATAAGGATCAGCTCTTTTTTGATAGGGCTTTTGGCTGTAAATAAGAGCATTATTAATGGACGTTGTTTTTAAAGAAATTATAAAAAAATGGAGTACGCATGATCATAAAGATAAGTCTTATAATGAAAAGCAACTTACAAATCTATTATACAAACAAAAAATAGAACTTGAGCTTGTAGAGCATGCTTTACAGGAGTACGATATGTATTTTGAAAGGGTTAAGAGGTACTTGTTTTTTCCTAAGTGGAACCTACTAATGCGAGATTTTCCATCATGGTTTGATATTGTAGAAAATAAGATGGAAGGACTTGAAAAAGCTTTCATTGATGAAGCACATGCCATAGAGGATGATAATGCGAAGTTGTGGATTATGGCTAAAGTTAAAAGGAGCATTAAAAATTCAAATTATGGTTTTTTATATGAAGCCGTAATATCTTTACCTGATGGTATTTCAACTCCTAGCCAAGAAGGGATTCCTATAAATTTATGGTGGAAAGACGTGCCTCAAAATAATAATGTTCGAGGTGTTTACTTAGCTTATTATCGGAGACAGTCTACTATGATTTTTAGGCTGTCTCATGAGTTGTCTGAAGCGCATCTAAACACTGTATTTCGTTTTAAGCCAAAGCCTATAGATTTCCTTAAAGGTGTTAAGAATCGGTTTAAAGCCTCATATATGATGCCGTCTAACTTAACACATAAACTGTTTTATAAAACTGATTTTTTAGAGTATAGTTCTAATAAAATCAACACCGAGGATTCTAGGCTTAATTTATCTCAAAATGAAGCTGTAAATCGCGTATTTAACCAGAATATAACTTTTATTTGGGGGCCTCCAGGAACTGGGAAAACCTATACATTGGCAAAACTAATAACTAAAGCGTGTTGTCAAGGCTTAAGCGTGTTGGCAGTAGGGATTTCTAATGCTTCTATTGATGTTTTGGGCTTAGAAATTATTAGAGAATTTGATAATTACAGCGCATCTTCAAAAAAGATAATCAACGAAAGAAAACTGTTGCGGTTTGGTTATCCTGTTTTGCCTGAAATTGTTAATGATAACCGGTTATATCCCGATAAAGCGTTAGTAGATCACTTGAGAAAGGACTATGCGACCGTGCTTAAGGTTTTAAGAAATGACCATGGTTTAAGTCTTGAGGAAAAGGCTATGGCTAGGAATAAGCAGTTTATTTTAAAAAATGAAATCAAACAAATAAATCAAAAACGCATTCGCGAAGCTACACTTGTTTTTACTACTGCTGCACAATGTTTTATTGGTGATGATTTTGGAAATAAAACATATGATCTTGTTGTTATAGACGAAGTAGGGATGATGCCATTAATACAAACCTTGACCATGGCAGGCTTTTCGAATGATAAATTGGTTGTTGCGGGAGATTATAAACAGTTAGGGCCAATTAGCATGGGGAGAACTGAAGCGGTTGATAATTGGTTTAATAAAGATGTTTTTGAATATTTTAAAGATGTGGCGGGCTTTGAAGAAAACATGACGGTGATGTTAACAGAGCAAAGAAGAATGCACCCTGAAATTTGTGATTTGGTTAATACTCGGTTCTATTCTGGGAAATTAACCACGTGCTATACTTCAGATTTTGAAGAAATCGGCCTTTTTAACCACACACTCGCTACCCCATATTGTTTTATTCCTGTAGGGCCAAAGGAGGGATCTGTAGTTAGGTCTACAGAAGGAAGGTCTAGGGTTAATGCTAGAACTTCTCAAATTGTTAGCGATATAGTAGAGCATATTCTCATTAATAATACCAATATAAACATAGGTGTAATAACCCCTTATAATGGACAGGTTACGCAAATTAGGCGGCTTTTAAATAGTAAAAGGCTATCAAAAGAGCAATTGCATAGAGTGAAAACAGGAACCATACATGCGTTTCAAGGGTCTGGATTTGATATGATTATCTATGATATTGTAGATAATAGTGAAAAAAATATAGGCATGCTTTACAAAGGCTTTCAAGGGGAACGTTTATTAAATGTGGCACTATCTAGAGCGAAACATAAATTAATAATTGTTGGCGATCCTAAAGTTTTTTCAATGACAGATGACCTCCAAGAAGTTTCAAAAAAACTAAGATCATTTATGGTAGAACTTAGAATGTCTGCATATCAGCTTGGTATAGAAAGTATGCCACGATAATGTATAAAAAATGAAAGGGGTTTCTTCTTAATATGTAATTGAGGGTTTATAGGGGTTACACCTGTAAAAGACCAAGGTTAAATTTCTTTTCAATAGGGGCGTGGTTCGCGGCTTCAATTCCCATGCTAATCCATGTTCTGGTGTCCAAGGGGTTGATAATCGCGTCGGTCCAGATACGGGCTGCTGCATAATATGGAGAAACCTGATTATCATATCTGTCCTTGATTGTATTAAAAAGAGCGTCTTCTTTTTCTTTAGTTATCTTCTCACCTTTCTTTTCTAAAGAGGCCTTTTCAATTTGCAACAATACTTTTGCAGCAGAGTTTCCACTCATTACAGCCAGTTCGGCACTGGGCCAGGCCACAATAAGTCGAGGGTCGTAAGCTTTGCCACACATAGCGTAATTGCCGGCGCCGTAGCTGTTGCCAATAATTATTGTGAATTTAGGCACTACGGAATTACTGACCGCATTAACCATCTTGGCCCCATCTTTTATAATGCCACCATGTTCGCTCTTGCTGCCAACCATAAAACCAGTAACATCTTGTAAGAATACCAGAGGGATTTTCTTTTGGTTGCAATTGGCTATAAATCGTGTGGCTTTGTCTGCACTGTCATTATAGATAACTCCACCAAATTGCATTTCACCACTAGAGGTTTTTACCAACTTTCGTTGGTTGGCAACAATGCCAACCGCCCAACCCTCAATGCGAGCATAGCAAGTAATAATCGTTTTTCCGTAGCCCGCCTTATATTCATCAAACTCTGAGCGATCCACCAAACGTTTGATTATCTCATACATATCATATTGATCGGCGCGGCTTTTTGGAAGAATCCCATAGATATCTTCTGGGGTTTCTTTAGGTTTTTCAGCGGGCTTTCGGTTGAAGCCTGCTTTATCGTAATCTCCAATTTTATCGATAATATTTTGAATGGTATTAAGGGCATCTGCATCATCCTTAGCTTTATAATCGGTAACTCCAGATATGTCACAATGTGTTGTGGCACCCCCCAAGGTTTCGTTATCTATAGTTTCTCCAATGGCGGCTTTAACCAAATAACTACCAGCAAGAAAGATGCTTCCTGTTTTATCTACAATTAGGGCTTCATCGCTCATAATAGGTAAATACGCACCTCCAGCAACACAGCTTCCCATAATGGCAGCAATCTGGGTAATTCCCATACTGCTCATAATAGCGTTATTTCTAAAAATACGACCAAAATGGTCTTTATCTGGAAAAATTTCATCTTGCATAGGTAGGTAAACCCCAGCAGAATCTACCAAATAAATAATAGGTAACTTGTTTTCAATAGCAATTTCTTGTGCGCGAAGATTTTTTTTTCCGGTAATAGGAAACCAGGCCCCAGCCTTAACCGTAGCGTCATTGGCCACTACAATGCATTGCTTCCCTTTTATATAGCCCATTTTTACAATAACGCCACCAGAAGGGCAACCGCCATGTTCTTCGTACATATCTGCACCTGCAAAAGCGGCTATTTCGATAGATTTTGAACCAGTATCTAATAGATAGTCAACACGTTCCCGTGCTGTCATTTTTCCTTTTTGATGCTGTTTTTCAATATTTTTTTTTCCGCCGCCCAATTTTACTTGTGCTAAACGTTTGTTTAAATCTGAAATTAAAAGTTTATTATGATCTTCGTTTTTGTTGAAGTTGATGTCCATGTTCCCGTGAAATTTAAAGCTAAAATACAAAAGTATTCTATCTAAATTTATATGCTAAAGGCTTTTAAGAATGGATTAGTACATCTAATTGTATTACATGGTAATATTTCCCATGGTAACTAAATGTTTTTTTTGTATATTTGTGTAAACAAAAAACAATTTGATGAAAAAAATATTAGTATTTGGAGGCAGTAATAGTAAAAAATCAATTAACAAAAAACTGGCCGTTTATGCTTCGAGCTTAATGGAAAATGCCCAGGCAAACATTTTAGATTTAAATGATTTCGAGTTGCCTATGTATGGTATTGACTTAGAAAATGAAAAAGGTATTCCGGAAAACGCAAGTCTTTTTTTAAATTTAATTAAAGATTCAGATGGGGTTATCATGTCTTTAGCAGAGAATAATGGTGCCTATACGGCTGTTTTTAAAAATCTTTTTGATTGGATTTCGAGAATTGAAAGTAAAACATTTTTTGGCAAACCAATATTATTAATGGCTACTGCACCAGGGGCTAGAGGCGGAATTAGTGTTTTAGAAATGGCACAAGCAAGGTTTCCATACCATGATGCGCATATTGCTGCTACATTTTCATTGCCTTTTTTCAATGATAATTTTTCAGAAGATAAAATAACAGATTTCGAATTTAATCTTAAATTAAAGGATGCTGTACAGTTATTTGAAAAAGAACTTTAAAAACTAAGGAAATGCAAGTAAACCACATAAAGTTAAATAATAAAGGGACGTTTTCTTTAAAAAAGGATGGTGAAGAAATAGGGGAAATGACGTATGTATTTGTCAATGATAAGCATATCGATATAAATCACACGTTTATTGAAAAAGCCTATAGAGGTCAAGACTTAGGTTTAGAGTTGATAAAAGCTTCTGTAGAATTTATGAAAGCCCATCATTTAAAAGCTATTCCAACTTGTCCATATGTTAAGAAAGTATTTGATGAAAACCCAATTTATAAAGCATTTAGGGTTTAGTATAGATGTTTTCTTTTCAAACCGATTTACAATATATAACATTACTATCAGAACATGGGAGATTTATCTAAAGATATTCAGTCGGAATTTGCTAATAACAAGATAAAAGCCATGCTTAATATTTTGTACACAGCCAACTGGATTACGAGTTATCAAAATGAATTTTTTAAACCTTATGGCATTTCTCCACAGCAATATAATATTCTAAGGATATTAAAAGGTTCAAATAAACCTTTAAGCGTACAGGTTATAAAAGATAGAATGATAGTACGTGCACCAAACACCACGCGACTAATGGATAAGTTATGTGCAAAAAAATACATAGAGCGTCTGCCTTCGCAACAGGATAGGCGGGTGGTTAAAATAATAATTACCCAAGAAGGAAGGGCGCTTTTAGATTCTATTCCCATTAATTTTAATAGCGATTTAATTAAGAATATTAACGAAACAGAAGCAGAGCAATTGAGCAATCTGCTTGACAAAATAAGATGAATTCTAGCGAAATCGAAAATGGCTTAAAAGAAAATATTTTCGTCTTCAATAGTGTAAAAAAGCAAAATAATATGAAAATAATAATCCATAAAGCCAGTAATAGAGGCGTAGCAGACCATGGTTGGTTGTTAGCCCATCATTCGTTTAGTTTTGCAAGTTTTTTTGATAAGGATAAAGTACAGTTTGGAGCATTAAGGGTTTTAAACGACGATGTTATTGCACCCAAGATGGGTTTTGGAACTCATGCACATAAGAATATGGAAATTATAACGATTCCTCTTAAAGGAGTGCTTAAACACCGAGATTCTATGCATGAGGATTGGCAATCTGTTTTGCCAGGGGAAGTTCAGGTTATGAGCGCAGGTAGCGGGATAGAGCATTCAGAAATCAATGGTTCGTTAGAAGAGCATTTGAGCCTGTTTCAAATATGGATTGTACCTAATAAGCGTGATGTAACCCCGCGATATGACCAAAAATTATTTCGTGATGAAAATCACAAAAATAAAACACAGGTACTAGTATCATCCATAAACGAAAATCAAGAAAACAGTTTAAAGATACATCAAGACGCCCTTATTTCTAGAATGGATTTAGATAAAGACAAGTCTTTTAAGTATCATTTGAAAAGTGAAACTCATGGAGTTTATGTTATGGTAATCCATGGTCATGTAACTATTTCTAGTACAGATCTAACCACTCGAGATGCTATTGGTATAAGTGAAACTAAATTGTTTTCAATAATGTCCAATGAAGATTCTAGCCTTTTGTTTATAGAGGTTCCTATGGCGTTTTAAACTGAATAACAAGTCTCTTTAAATAAAAATTAAGGATAAACTGTATTTGTTTTTTCTTGGCTTGCATGCCATTTTCGTAATATAATAATACCTATTGCAATTAGCACACCTATTCCTGCCATAGCCGCGCCAACCCAGTCGGCAGCGGTATAGCCATATCCCATGGCAATGGGGATACCTGCAAAATAGGCTCCAGAAGCATTTCCTATGTTGAAGGCACTTTGGTTTAATGATGAGCCTAAAGTTTCAGAGCCTGTCGACGCATTTATTATCGCGACTTGAATGGGGGTGGACAAGCAGAAGGTTACTGTACCTATTATAAAGGTCATAACTAAAACCATCACCTTATCAGAAGCTAAAACAGTATTTAAGGATAAACAAACCACCATAAGTACCAACGTTATGATTACAGCATAAATAGGAGTAAACTTTTCAGCCAACTTGGCGCCAATAAAGTTCCCAATTACCATACCTAAACCTGCTAATACCATAGCGAGCGCCACCATCTCTTTTGGGTGTCCAGCTACATCGGTAATTAAAGGCGATATATAGCTGTACCAAGCGAAAAAACCACCAGTACCGATAGTGGTTAGCGCTATAATGAGCCAGAGTTCTAAACGTTTAAAAATTCTAAATTCTTTAAAGAAATTAGATTCCAAAGAGGGTTTAAAGTAGGGCATCCAGACCTTTACACTTAAAACAGCCAATACGCCTACCAGACCAACCATAAAAAAGGTAACATTCCAACTAAAGTGTTTTCCAAGATAAGTTCCTAAAGGCACCCCTAATAAATTAGCAAATGTTAATCCACTAAACATAATGGCAATGCCCTTTGCTTCTTTTCCTGGTTTAGATAATTTACCGGCCACTACAGCACCAATCCCGAAAAAAGCACCATGTGGTAAACCTGATAAAAAACGTAAAACTATAAAAGAAGAATATCCAGTGGCAAAAGCCGATAAAGTGTTAAATACGGTAAACCAAAGCATTAAAACCAGTAACACTTGGTTTGCAGGCCATTTGCTTCCTAAACCAGTAAGTATTGGAGCACCAATTACCACACCTAATGCGTAAGCAGAAATAAAATGTCCTGCTTCTGGTATACTAATATTAAAAGCACTAGCAACATCAGGCAGAATACCCATAATTACAAATTCGGTTAACCCAATTCCAAATCCTCCAACTGCTAGGGATAATAAAGCTTTGTTCATTAAACAGTATCGTTTTTTATTAAAAAAGAGAATGCAAAAGTAGATAGTAGGAACTGAAATCTTATAATAATACGATTAAAAAAAAGTTAATTGAACAGTCTTGATAAGAAGGGGTGTTCTATTACAGATATCTGGATTTATAGGGCTTGTTTTGAACAATTGGTAGTATAAATAGGTTCTATGATGAAATAGTTAGAGGTTTTTTTTTAAAGCTTGAAATAGGGATATAGATCCAGCACATTAATAGGTAATTTGAGACTTAAAACTAGCTGTTAAAATATTATTATTTTTATACTTTACTTTTACTACTAAAAACACGATATTTGTTTGAATTTTGCGCAAAAAAAAAGAAGTCTTTTTTTAAATTGAAAGTCAATTAAGAAAATAAGGACATAATCTCGCTTTATAACGATTGTTAAAAGTGGAGCGCTTTAATATGTAAAGTATGGCAATGAATAAAAATACCGTGTTAGCGTGGGCAACATGGGTTATGATATTAGTAGGGGTAGTTTTAATTGCGCTTGGCGCATTTCGATATGATGATGTAGCAGGCTGGGGATTTGCAGCTGTAGGTATTGGTTTTTTTGCCATTGCTTGGGTTTTTAATGCCTTAAAAGGGCGTGTTTAAAGAGATACAATTGTTTATTTACGATTTAAAGATTAAGAAAAATGAGTGACGATAAAAAAGTTATTTTTTCAATGTCTGGATTAACCAAGACATTTCCGGGTGCAAATACTCCGGTTTTAAAAAATATTTATTTAAGTTTTTTTTACGGTGCTAAAATTGGAATTTTAGGACTTAATGGTTCTGGAAAGTCTACTCTGCTTAAAATTATAGCAGGAACTGATAAGAATTTTCAAGGTGATGTAACCTTTTTACAAGATTACTCTGTGGGGTATTTGGAACAGGAACCGCAATTGGATGAGAACAAAACGGTTTTAGAAATTGTTAAAGAAGGAGCAGCAGAAACCGTTGCTATTCTTGATGAATACAATAAAATCAATGATATGTTCGGGTTGGAAGAAGTGTATTCCAATGCTGATAAAATGGAAAAATTGATGAACCGACAAGCAGAGCTTCAAGACCAAATTGATGCTGCCGACGCTTGGGAACTCGATACTAAGTTGGAGATTGCCATGGATGCTTTGCGCACCCCCGATGGCGACAAGAAAATAAGCGTATTGTCTGGTGGTGAGCGGCGTCGTGTAGCTTTATGCCGACTGCTTTTGCAAGAACCAGACGTGTTGTTGTTAGATGAACCTACCAACCATTTAGATGCCGAATCTGTACATTGGTTAGAGCATCACTTGGCACAATATAAGGGTACCGTAATTGCGGTAACGCACGATAGGTATTTCTTGGATAATGTAGCGGGGTGGATTTTGGAACTGGATAGGGGAGAAGGAATTCCTTGGAAAGGGAACTACTCGTCTTGGTTAGACCAAAAGTCAAAACGTTTGGCACAGGAAAGCAAAACGGCATCCAAACGCCAAAAAACCTTAGAACGTGAGCTAGAATGGGTACGACAAGGTGCTAAAGGCCGTCAAACGAAGCAAAAAGCGCGTTTAAATAATTACGATAAATTAATGAGTCAAGACCAAAAACAGCTTGACGAAAAACTAGAAATATACATTCCTAACGGACCGCGTTTAGGTACAAATGTTATTGAAGCTAAGGGCGTGAGCAAAGGTTATGATGACAAACTGTTATATGAGGATTTAAACTTTAAGCTGCCTCAAGCAGGAATTGTAGGGGTTATAGGGCCTAATGGTGCGGGTAAAACCACTATTTTTAGAATGATTATGGGTGAAGAAACACCTGATAAGGGTGAGTTTGTGGTTGGAGAAACAGCAAAATTAGCTTATGTAGATCAAAAACATTCTAATATCGATCCAGAAAAAACCATTTGGCAAAACTTTAGTGATGAACAAGACCTTATTTTAATGGGCGGAAAAGAAGTGAACTCCCGTGCTTACTTAAGTCGCTTTAATTTTTCTGGTGGTGAACAGAATAAAAAAGTGAAACTATTATCTGGTGGGGAGCGTAACCGGTTACATTTAGCCATGACGCTTAAAGAAGAAGGTAACGTATTGCTTTTAGATGAGCCAACGAACGACCTCGATGTAAATACACTACGGGCTTTAGAGGAAGGTTTAGAGAATTTTGCAGGATGTGCCGTAGTTATTAGTCACGACCGGTGGTTTTTAGACCGTATTTGTACTCATATATTGGCTTTTGAAGGAAATTCGCAAGTGTATTTCTTTGAAGGTGGTTTTTCTGAATATGAAGAAAATAAAAAGAAACGTCTTGGTGGCGATTTAATGCCGAAACGTATAAAGTACAAAAAATTAGTCCGATAAATTATTAAAGACGCCCGCTGTAAAGAGGGCGTTTTTTTATTGAAAGCATTAAAAGGGAATTCTATCCTAAAAAGAGTGTGCGTTTTAATTTTAGGATTTCTTTGTTTTTTCACTAAAACCTTATGTATTTTAGAACACCAATTATTTTATAAGAAGTTGCTTCAAAATCCTGAAAATGAAGTATGTTGTTATGTTTTTTTATCTTCTATCGTATTCGTGATATTGACATATTAAGTGTGTAGTATCTTAATAAATTCACCAATAACTTTAAGTTCTTCCAAATCATTTTCATCCAAAATGATATCTTTATAAATAGAATCAGAAGAAAATGGTTTTAAAATTATTGATTTGTGAATCCAGCTATCCTCAGTTGTTGTTTTTTCACTGTGATATGTTTTTATTGTATAACCAGCTCCAAAATCTGAATCTTGAATATTATAGTGTTCGACCAAAACAATTTTTCCTTCTCTTGTACCTCCAGAATACGTTTTAAACAAACACCATGACCCATCTGGAATCCGTTTATTCATCGATTCTCCTAGAACTTGGCAAACAAAATACCCTTCGGTAACGGATACATTCATAGGCAATTCAACCCAGTCAAATGCTTCATGCTCAGACTGGATTTGCAAATCGCTAAATCCACCAGCTACAGCATAAATGTCATAAATTGGTACTGAGTTAACGTATGGTCTAACATCCCTAAAAGGAAGAATTCGTAATTTACTTTCTTTTTTATAAGTAGGAATATGTTTTTTAAAATATGCGCTTAAATTCTTATCACAAGCATAGATGTAAGTGCCTTTTATAGCCCTGTACATCATTGTTTTATAAATATTAATAATGTAGGTTTTTAAATCTTCATCTGTTGTTTGTTGTTTTCCATACTTATCAAAGTACTTTTCTCTAATTATTTCGATTTGTTGAGTTTTTGGATTAAAAACAATTTCCTCACCGAAAATAATTCCAGCATAGTTTAAATCATAACCTTGAGTTGTATGAATACTTCCAATCTCATTAAAAGCATTTGGTGAACTCACCCAATCATCTGGAGTCCTATTCCATTGAAATTTAAGCCCCTCAATTTCAATATCTATTGCGTTAGGGGTTTTTCCTCTTATATCAGAAAGCCAAGGCCAAGAGAAACCTGCAATCAATCGACATAAATTGTATTTATCTTCTTTTATTTCAAGTTGAGCATATAAATCTTTTAAAGAGTCAAAGACCAATAAGTCATATTTGTCTGAAATGTACTTGTCTTTTTTATCCTTTTTAACATGTAAAATATTATCCACAAACGTTATGTAATCATTACCACCTTGTGAGCGCATTTGTGATTTAAGTTCAATAATAATTGATTCTTTATCAGAGATGAGTTTATCAAAATTAGAAGCGTCTATGTCAGATGGTTTTACAGATTGAGCAGAATCATAAAAAAATATTTGGTGTTTACTATTTGCAATTATCCAATCTAATTCATTCCCTGAATCATCTAATCCTAGTTTCTCATTACATTGTTTGAAAGCGCCTCTCCAACTAATGTTTTTATATTGCCTTAATCGATGCGCTTCATCAACAATTAATAAATCATATTCTTTTTTAAAGGTTTGAGCAGGGCTAATTACCATTGATTTTTTCAGACCAGGAGTTTTAGAGAAAACATTCTGCAATGTTTTTCTTAAAGAACTCATAGCTACAACAAATCCAATTTCAGCTTTAGGATATTTTTTTTTGAAAGCTTTTATTAAAGTGATTTCATAGATTTCATTTTCATTGAAATCATCTTTATAAGACTCTGAAACATCGGAAATAAGTAGTTTTATTAAGTAAGTTGCAAGAATGGTTTTTCCTGTACCTGCACTTCCTTTAATGAAAATTTGATTTGACTTTTTATGTGTGAGTGATTCCATAATTTCAATTACGGAATTGTATTGGTTTTCATTAAGTGATTTATAGGGAGAATATTTAAATAGCTCCGTATTTTCAATTTCTTGAAGGGACTTGCTTACGATTTTGTTCTCTACTAATTTGTCCCAAATACTTGTGAAAAGATTTTTATATAAATCTTGTTGGTAGTAGTTGTGATTAATTAATCCATAATTACCATTATGTAATTCATAAGACCCTTCTGAAGATAGATATTGAATTAATTTTGATTCAATATCTAAAGCAACAGATTTATTAAATTTATCAGAACCAATTATTGAAACTTGGTTAAAAGCTTTTGCTTTATCTGGATTTGCTAAATGATTTTTTATTCGATTTGAAAAATTGGTTGATTCTCCAACATAGGCCACCTTTTTGGAATCGTTTTGAAGGAAGTAAACTAGAGGCCATTGGTTTTTGACCCATATGTTTTCATTTATTTTATCTAATGATTTTTTATTAAAATCATAGCATTCAGAAATTTCCACAGATAATTCAAAGGACAAATTCATAGTTCATTATACTTTTTCGCAGTTCCTTTTGCTTTTTCTATAGGATATTTTTTTGCGTTTTTTTGCATTTTATCCAAAACAATCTCCATAACATCAAAATTATATTTTTCTGCAAGTAGGAAAGCAAAGGAAAACACATCTGCTAGTTCTTCTTTAATTTTTTCTTTATTGGCTTCTTCTGCTTTTTTCCATAGAAATAGCTCTAGTAACTCGCTTGATTCAATATTAATTGCAAGTGCTAAATCTTTGGGATTGTGAAATTGGCTCCATTCTCGATCATCTCTAAATTTAACTAACTCTTCAATGATTTTTTTAATATCATTCATGAATTATAGTTTTAAGTATTTATTTGCCAACTCATATTCTTTATCAAAAGGAAGTTGCAATTGTTTTAACATCTCTGGAATTGCTATTGCCCAGCTCACATAGTAATACGCTAACGTTTTGTAGCCAGAGAAATTACTATTCTTTATGGATGGAATTGAGTAGTTCTTTTTGTTTGGATCAATACCCTGAGTTCCAATAGTTGCAATTTCAAAAGCAATTTTCTTTGTTTCTTCATTAGAGGTTTTAGAAAAATAACGAATTGCATCTGTCATGAACATGGCAACACCCATATTTATTTCCCCCGAAGAATGTTCCTTAAGGAATTTTTTCATTTTTCTATCTGCAGATGAATCGGTAGAATTGGCACCTAATGGGTCGGCTTCAATTTCCTTTAGAACTGATTCTAAAGTTTTTTGACGATATTCTGATTCGGACACAAGCGTAAAGTAGCTGTCGAGATCTAAATCTTCTGCCCAATGATTTATTAATTCATATTCTTCACCTGGAGCTTTGTCCTTTCTATATTCATTAAACTCAGCATATAGTTCGTTTGCTTGGGTTAGCTCTAACTTTGAAGCTTTAAACTGATCAATTAAATCAAGATGGAATAAGTTTTTAAAATGTAAAGCATTTATAATGTTTAGAACTTTTGATTTTGAAAGGATATTTTTTGGAGAGTTTTTTACAATTTCTTTTTTCGTAGTGGCTTCAATTCCTTCTTGTAGCAATGTTAGCAACGATAAAAATTGAATAGGCCTAATAGACTCCAATTGATTAAAGATTCTGTCTTCAATAAATAAATCAATAGGTGTATTGTAAATCTGTCTATTTAAACCTTCAAATAATGCAGAAAAATAATTAGATATATTTTCTTCTGAAACACCGTTTTTATGTAGCTTAGAAGCTTCTTTCTCTAAAGAGAAAAAGAATTTTGATTTGTTAGATTGATTACTAATGAAAAGTTCATTTAAATCTTTTCTTCTAGCTTCTTCCACTAATTCTAAATGAATTAACTCATGAAGTACTAAATGTTCTACACCAATATAATTTGGTTTATATTTTATAAAATGATAATCTCTATCATAATTTTCTGCAAATTCAATTTTAGCAGCCGTTGGTATAGAATTATCTTCTTCAATGCGAATTTCTTTTTCAGTGAGATAAGTGAGTCTCGCTATAATATTATTAATTACTTTTTTAGCGTCTATTTCAGCTTTTAATCTTTTTGCAGATTCAATTGCTAAATGGAAGGCGTTTGAGTAAAGCTCTCTAGTGTGTGTGTGTGTGTGTGTGTGTGTGTGTGTGTGTGTGTTCTATGGCTTTAAGGGAGTAGTTGAAGGCTTTTTTATAATCATTCTCCTTGTTAGCCACTAGAGCTAAAGCGTAGTACGTATTGGGATAAGTGTGGTCTGATTTTAAAGCTTTATTAAAGTATTTTAAAGCTTCCTTTTTTTTACCAAGTTGCATTAAATTTGCACCTACATTATTTAGCGTGATGCAATCATTCGGTTTTATTATTAATACTTGATCATAATATTTCATTGCTGTTTCAATATCATCTCGAAATTTTGCAAAGATGTTTCCCATCATCAATAATGCCCATTCATTTTTTGGATTCCATCTTAAGGCATAAATTAATGAGTTGATAGCTTCTTCTTGGTTTCCTAACTCTGAATAAATTTGACCTAAAATTCTATGATATTCAGAAATATTAGGGTTTAAATCAATTAAGTGTTGTGCTAAAATTTTTGCGTCTTCAAATTGCGAGCTTTCACAGAGTGAGGTTAGTTTTTGAAATTTTGTGGCTTCAACTTGAATACGTTTTGTATCAATTGATATCTTAATATACGTGCTATGGAAAGTAATTGAGGGTTTTATGTTTCCCATTGTATAGAAATCGGTAATAGCTTTTTTTAAGCTTTCTTCATTCTTTTCAATAATTGGAAAAAGTTCGTAAATGAAATTATCTAATGGATGTATTATTGTCATTTTATGCTATTATATCTTTTATTTAAAAATTAGAAAACACAGTATTTAGCTTAAGTATATTTTAAGTTTTTTCTACTGATTTGTGCATACCCGTTAATAATGGTCTTTTTTTTCTAATACTTCTTTTTACTTTAGATTTTCAATTCTTAACACAAATGTAATGAAGTTAATTTATCTTATAATATGATTGCACACCTTACATAGGGAAAATTTCGCAGTCACTTGTAAAAAGGCAAAACATTATAAAGTGCAGACGGTGTTTTTTAAAGATCTGGTATTTTGGTTAACTCGTATATAGTATGTAAAAGCTTCCAGCGTATAGCTTTCTTAAGTTTGGAGAAAGACTAGTTAGATAGGTTGCATTTACTTTTCCAATATTTTCTGAAATGGTGATTTCTAAGTTTTTTTAGACTGCTTAAGATTGTAGCATTATTCTCGTATTAAGATAGTCTGTCCTTTTTTCTTTGCACGTAAATTTGAGTCAATCAATATCCATTAACTAAATTATTCTCTCTAATCATCTAGAAAATTTAGACAACTAATTAAAAGTTCTGGGTCTCAGCTATATTGTAAAGTTATAAAATGACTAAACCACTACTTCCCTTTATTCCGCTTATTAAAATTCTTGTCGCCTCTAGTTTTTGGTTTTTTGTATTTTTCGGCAATTTTAAATTTATAAGACCCTCCTAAATTTTCTTTAGAGTTTTTTTCAGATTTCTCGTGAAAGGCAGGGCCAGGTGCATCTTCATCATTTCGCTTGGTAGGATTGTAGCGTTCTTTTATTTGCGGACGTTCTTCTTCTATCAATTCTGTTGAGATAACAAGCGCTTCAGGTAATGCCATTAAAGGAATGGTCATTTTCATCAAATTTTCAATACTTTCAATAGCTTCTTTTTCAACTTCCGTAGAAAAAATAAGCGCTTCACCTTCTCGTTCCGCACGACCAGTTCTACCAATACGGTGCATATAATTTTCAGGATAATCGGGCGTATCAAAATTAATCACGTGCGATACGTTGTCAATATCCAAACCCCGTGCCATCACGTCTGTAGCTATTAAAATACGGTTATCACCATTTCTAAACTGCTCGATACTACGCAATCTGTAATTTTGTGTTTTATTGGAGTGGATTACACAAATTTCTTCTTTAAAATGTTCCTCTAGCTTTTCAAATAAACGGTCGGCCATTTTTTTGAAAGCTACAAATATCAGTACTTTATTAAACCGATCTGTATCTTGAAGTAAATGTGTTAGCAGGTTAACTTTAGTATAAAAATTAGGCACATGGTACCGTTCTTGTGAAATGTTTTCTAATGGAGTTCCTGAAACAGCAATAGAAACCCGCTCTGGATTTTTAAAAAAATCATTGATTAAAACATCTACATCATGTGTCATTGTTGCCGAAAACATGATGTTCTGTCTTTTATCAGGTAGAATATCAAAAATATTAATCAGTTGGTGTCTAAAGCCTAGGTCCAACATAACATCTACTTCATCTATAACTAATTTCTGAATGGTTTTAAGCTGTAATACCCGACTTAAAGCAAGATCGTAGAATCTGCCCGGTGTTGCGACTAAAATATCGATACCTTGTGCAATAGCCTGTTTTTGGGTATTGATATTAGTACCTCCGTAAACCCCTAAAACTCTGTTGTTAATGTACTTAGAGAGTTTTTCGATTTCATCTACAACCTGTACCACCAGTTCCCGTGTTGGAACCAAAACCAGCACCCTAGGGGTTTCTTGGGTGGAAAATGTTAAATGCTTTAAAATGGGTAGCATATAAGCAAAGGTTTTTCCTGTACCTGTTTGTGCAATGCCTACAACATCTTTTCCCGATGCCACTACATTAAACGCTTCGGCTTGGATGGGGGTTGGGGTTGTAAAGCCTAAATCGTTTAAGGCGTTATAAAGTGGGGTGTTTAAATTTAAATCGTTAAAGTTCACGGTGCTGCATTTTAGCTAGCAAAGTTAAGTTTATTATTTTACACTAAATGGGTATTATGTATTTCAATAGTGTAAGCGGCTTCAAAAGTTTTTTCGGGAGCCAAAGCGAGTACCCCTTCTTTGTCTGTAAAGTTTTGATCGGTATCTTCATGATCTGCAATGCCTAACCAAGGTTCTATGCATACATAATCGCCTGCAGGCTTCGCCCAAATTCCTAAATAAGGGAAATCGGGATAATGAACTGTAAGAACATTGCCTTTTAATTTACTTTTAAGCGTTACTTTTCTAGATTTTAAATCTTTAAACACAAGAGCATCTTGGTTAAATAAATCATGTGTTAAGGGTATGGTGTTTGAATTGTGGAAAACGGATTTCGTTTTAGAGGACATTAAGCCTTTTTCCATATTGATAAGGTGCGTTTTAGAACGTTCAGGATATTCAAACTCTAACAGGTAGTCTTCATAATTTTCATTTTCAAATACGGGGCATTTAAAAGCAGGGTGTCCGCCCACAGAAAAAAACATTGTTTTATTGTCGTTATTTATAATGGTATGTCGAACTTCTACAGAGTTATCTTTAAGGGCGAAAGTGATGTGGAACTCAAATTTAAAAGGATAAATTTCCAAAAGGGCTTCATTAGATGCAAGCTTAAAGGTTAAACTATTTTCGGTTTGTTCATGAAGTTGCATGTCATTATTATTTCTAATAAAACCATGTTTTGGAAGCGTATAGCTTTTGTTGTCAAAGAAATAGGTGTTATTTTTTAAAGCACCAATTATAGGGAACAAGTTAGGCGCATGGGCCTCCCAAATGTCAGGATCTGCATGCCACATAAAACGTGTTTTGTTTTTTATAGCACTAATGTCACAAAGTTCGGCGCCTGTTTTTTTAACACTTATTTTAAGCTTTTTATTTTGTAATGTGTACATCATGATCAAGATTTAAACTATCGCACAAAATACTTAAAAATTTAAGTAATGTCCTTAACTTTGCGTTGTAAAATTTATTTTTTTATTGAGAACTAAACAATTCCATACGGTAAAACATCCCGAAGTATTTAATAATCAATTATTGATATGGGCGCAGCAATTTGACGATGTGGTTTGGTTAGATTCTAATACTTTGTTAGGCTCGGAAAATACTTATAAAGAACAAAATTATGCAAGTTACGATACGGTTTTGGCTGTAGACGCTTTTACAGGTATACAAACGGATTTTGTAGAGGGTTTTACAAAGTTAAAAGAGTATCAGTCCCATACAAAAGATTGGATTTTTGGATATTTGACTTATGATCTTAAAAATGATGTGGAACGCTTAGAATCGCATAATTTTGATGGCTTGCAATTTCCAGATCTATATTTTTTTCAACCTAAAAAATTATTCTTAATAAAAGGGAGCACGCTTGAAATTCAATATCTAAATTGTGTTGATGATGAGATAGAATCGGATTTAGAAACCATTCTTTTAATTCAAAATCAGCCAGAAGAAAACACCCTGAATAATATTCACATAAAGCCCCGTACAGATAAAAAGAGGTATTTGAAAAAAGTAGATACGCTTTTACAGCACATCCATCGTGGGAATCTTTATGAAGCTAATTTTTGTCAGGAGTTTTATTCAGAAAACACCACAATCGATCCGTTGGAGACGTATCGGAAACTGAATGCCATTTCCCGTCCACCTTTCGCCTCATTTTTAAAGTGTCAGGATAAATATTTAATATCGGCGTCTCCAGAGCGCTATATTAAGAAAGATCAAGACCGAATTATTTCCCAGCCCATAAAAGGCACATCAAAGCGATCGTCTAACGCTAAAGAAGATGAGCAATTAAAAAACAATCTGTTTTTAGATCCGAAAGAGCGTAGTGAGAATGTTATGATTGTTGATTTAGTGCGTAACGATCTTTCTAAAACAGCCCTCCGGGGAAGCGTTAAAGTAGAAGCTTTATGTGATATTTATACGTTTCAGCAAGTACATCAAATGATTTCAACAGTAAGTTCAAGAGTAGCGGCGCAAACTCATCCTGTAGATATTTTGAAGAGTACATTTCCAATGGGGAGTATGACGGGGGCTCCTAAAATTTCGGCCATGGAAATTATAGAAGAATTAGAAGATGCCAAGCGTGGCCTGTATTCTGGCGCGGTTGGGTATATTACACCAGAACAGGATTTTGATTTTAGTGTTGTTATTCGTAGTATCTTATATAATGACAGTGAAAAATATGTATCCTTTTCTGTAGGCAGTGCCATTACAACAAAAAGTGACCCTTATAAAGAGTATGAAGAATGTTTAATTAAGGCTAAAGCGATGCGTAAGGTTTTAGAAGCTTAGGAGTCGTTTTAATTTTAAGTGACAGTAAAAATGACAGTTTTCAGCTTCTATAGTTCCCTTTAGTATCCTTTAATCTTCGTTGATAGTAGAGTTTTTCTACCCCTATAGCTTTACGGCTTTACCCGAAAAAACCTTTGCAAAACTAAAATAAAACTTAACTTTGAACATGCTTGAACGTTTTGAACATCATATTAATAAAAACCTGCCTTTTCTAAAAGAAAAAAAACTGCTTATTGCTATTTCGGGAGGTATGGACAGTGTTATTTTAACGCACTTATGCCATAAATTAAAATTAAAGGTGGCTTTAGCACATTGCAATTTTAATTTAAGGGCAGAAGAGAGTGACGGTGATGAGTGTTTTGTTATAAAATTGGCGGAAGACCTGAATCTAGAAGTTTTTGTTGAAAATTTTGATACTTATAAATATGCCCAGGATAACAAGTGCTCGATACAGATTGCTTGTCGTGATTTACGTTATGCTTGGTTTAAAGAATTAGCAACACAATTAAACTGTCCTTTTATTTTAACGGCGCACCATGCCGATGATAACCTAGAAACGTTTTTGATTAACTTAACACGAGGAACAGGATTGGAAGGCTTAACTGGAATTCCAGAAATTAATGATCGTTTGGTAAGGCCCCTGTTGCCTTTTTCGAGTGCAGAAATGAAACAGTTTGCCAAAACGAATGCTATTAAATGGCGAAACGACAGCAGCAATGCGTCCACAAAATATTTGCGTAATAAGTTGCGACATGATATTATTCCTATTTTAAAAGAGATTAATCCAAAGGTGTTGCAAAACTTTCAAAACACCATTAGTAACTTAAAAGAAACACATGAGATCGTTACGGAAAGTGTGGATGTGTTTTTATCAAGAACCATCGAAAATATAAGTGGAAATGAAGTTAGATTTAAAATTTCAGAATTTAAAGCCGTAGCAAGCCCTAAAGCTTATTTATATGAAGTGTTTAAGGAATTTGGTTTTACACAATGGCATGACATCCTTAGTTTATTGGATGCAGCATCTGGAAAACAAGTGTTTTCATCTACTTATCGATTGATAAAAAATAGGGAGCATTTATTATTGAGTAAAATTCATGATTACGACAGTCCTGCTATAACAATTTCAGAAAACGATAAGTGGATTGAAACCCCTTTTGGAATGCTGGTTTTTGATGATGCTATAACAAACAGAGAAAAGGCTACGGTAAATAAAAAACATACGGTTGCTTATGTTGATAAAGCATTGCTTAAATTCCCATTAACATTGCGAAAATGGGAAGAAGGTGATGTGTTTTATCCGTTTGGGATGTCTGGAAAAAAGAAACTTAGTAAGTATTTTAAAGATGAGAAGCTATCAATATTGGATAAAGAGAACGTATGGTTACTATGTTCTGGAAACGACATTGTCTGGGTTGTAAATAGACGTGCAGATAACCGATTTAAAGTTACAGAAAACACCAGAGATGTTCTTGAAATTCAATTAAAAACAGGACTGTTATATTAATTACAGTCTAGATATTCGTATAAAAATGAAACTACAAGGTCAAATAGTCGATATACAAAACAAGCGTATCTATAAGGGAGAAATTACTATTGAACAGGGTAAGATTAAAACAATTGAAGAAAAGGATCATGATGTAAACCATTATATCCTTCCAGGCTTTGTCGATGCGCATATTCATATAGAAAGCTCTATGTTGGTGCCTTCAGAATTTGCACGATTGGCAGTTAAGCATGGTACCGTGTCAACCGTTTCGGATCCACATGAAATCGCAAATGTATTGGGAGTTAAAGGTGTAGAATTCATGATTGAGAATGGCAAACAAACCCCATTTAAATTTAATTTTGGCGCACCATCTTGTGTGCCTGCAACCGCGTTTGAATCGGCAGGCGCCGTTATCGATTCCCGTGCCATAAAAACACTTCTTGAAAACCCAGATATCAAGTATTTAGCAGAAATGATGAATTATCCAGGCGTGCTTTTTAATGATAGCGACGTTATGGCTAAAATAGCATGGGCAAAGCATTACAATAAGCCTATTGATGGGCATGCACCAGGGTTAAGGGGCGATGCTGTGTCAGCTTATATAAATGCAGGTATTTTTACAGATCATGAATGTTTTACTTATGAAGAAGCTTTGGAGAAGCTTCAAAAAGGGATGAAAATATTAATTCGAGAGGGGAGTGCCGCTAAAAACTTCGAAGCTTTAATAGCACTTCTTCCAGAGCATTTTGAAAATCTCATGTTTTGTAGTGACGACAAGCATCCAGATGATTTGTTGGTTGGCCATATCAATCAGCTTTGCGCTAGAGCTGTGGCGAAAGGTATGGATGTGTTTAAAGTCTTGCAGGTGGCATGTCTGAATGCTGTAAAGCATTACAGTTTAGAAGTGGGTCTGTTACAGCCCAATGATGATGCAGATTGTATTGTGGTCGAGGATTTAATACACTTTAATACACTTCAAACCTATATAAAAGGAAAGTTGGTTTTTGAGAATGGTCGCTCTCTTATTGCGCCTGTTTCATTTAAAAATTTAAATCATTTCAATTGCAGCAAAAAAAAGGTTTCAGATTTTAAAGTGGAAGCTTTAACAAAGCAGATTCGGGTTATAGAAGCGTTGGAAGGGGAGTTAGTAACCCAAGAGTGTGTTGAGGATGCTTTAGTAGAAAACGGAAATTTAATATCTAATATTGAAAAGGATGTTTTAAAAATCGCGGTTGTTAATCGGTATAATAACAGCCCACCTGCAATAGCGTTTATTAAAAATTTCGGATTGACAGAGGGTGCCATTGCATCTTCCGTAGCACACGATTCGCATAATATTATTGCCGTTGGTGTTTCAGATGAAGCCCTTTGCAAAGCCGTGAATGTTTTGATAGAAAATAAAGGTGGAATCTGTGCTGTTTCTTCTAATCCAGTCCAAGAGAAGGCCCTTGCATTACCAGTGGCTGGAATTATGAGTGACAAAGATGGAGAAACCGTAGGAAGACAATATGCCGAACTTGATAAAATGGCAAAAACAATGGGCTCCAAACTAAATGCTCCTTACATGACTTTGTCTTTTATGGCTTTGTTGGTTATTCCAGCTTTAAAGTTAAGCGATAAAGGTCTTTTTAATGGGAAAGACTTTAAATTTGCATCTTTGCAAGTTTCATGAACATAACGTGTTTTATAAATATAAAACGTTCTATAATTAAATAACAGTCCATACCTACAGCATACTAAAATTTAAAACATGCCTTTATTAGAATCTACTTACAAACCTGCTTTCTATTTAAAAAACGGATTTTTATCTACGGTATATTCGGGATTGATTAGGCGGGTTGCCTTAAAACAAACCCGAGAGCGCTTAAGTTTAAGCGACGGCGATTTTCTGGATCTAGACTGGAGTTATTCCGAAGAAAAAAGCAATACACTCATTATTTTGCTTCATGGGTTAGAAGGCAATGGGCAACGCCCTTATATGACGGGTACTGCCAGACTTTTTAATAAAAACCATATGGATGCCGTAAGTGTTAATTTTAGAGGCTGTAGTGGAGAGGATAATTTAAAATATAGCAGTTACCATTCTGGGGCTACTGGCGATTTAGAAGCGGTTATTGAGCATGTGGTTTCGGTAAGGAATTATTCTGAAATTTATTTAAAAGGTATCAGTTTGGGTGCCAATATTATTTTAAAATATTTAGGAGAGAGAGAAACGGTTCCAAAGCAAGTAAAGGCAGCCATTGCGGTTTCTGTTCCTTGTTACCTTCATGGTTCCTCTAAAGCATTGCACACTTTGAAAAATAAATTATTTCACGACCGCTTTTTAAAGGAATTAGTAGATAGGCTAAAACTTAAACAAAAACGGTTTCAAGAGGCATTAAGTGTTGAAGATCTTAATTCTATAAAAAGATTAATCGATTTTGATAATGTTTATACCGCAAAAGCACATGGTTTTAAGGATGCTTTAGACTATTA
The DNA here is from genome assembly GCF_042427585.1 of Mariniflexile ostreae. Taxonomy (NCBI): domain Bacteria; kingdom Pseudomonadati; phylum Bacteroidota; class Flavobacteriia; order Flavobacteriales; family Flavobacteriaceae; genus Mariniflexile; species Mariniflexile ostreae. The sequence goes on from NZ_JBHMFC010000012.1 coordinate 32,290, forward strand.
TGAGCAGTCCAGTTGTTTACAGTTCTTGCCCAATATAACTACGCCATCACTTATTATAAATGCTTTAAACGATTCGTTTTTGTCTTCGGAATGTTACCCAATTAAAGCAGCGAAAAACAATCCTAATCTATACTTGGAAATGCCAAAATATGGTGGCCATTCAGGGTTTATAGAAAAGAAAGGTGTGTACTATAATGAGCGGCGTGCTTTAGAATTTATAACTGATATCACTTCGCTTTAAGACTTTCTGGAAAACCTTCTATTACAATATGCCAAAGCTCTGGGAGTAAAATATAAATAAAGAGGGTCAAGACCCCAATGGAAATAACATTCATAAAAAACCCCTTACTTACCATATCTGAAATTTTTAAATAGCCAGAACCAAAAACAACAGCATTGGGCGGTGTTGCTACGGGAAGCATAAAAGCACATGAGGCTGCAAGCGTTGCGCTAACCATAAGAATAAAAGGGTGAACGTCTATACTCAATGCCATGGGCGCCAAAACCGGCAATAGCATGGCTGTTGTGGCAAGATTTGACGTGATTTCCGTTAAAAAATTAACCGCCGCTACAATTAAGACGATTAATATAATGGTGGTAAAACCGGCAAATGAGGTCATTTGACTTCCTAAATAAAGGGCCAGTCCACTCGTTTCAAAACCTTTTGCTAAAGCCATCCCCCCACCAAACAACAAGATGATGCCCCAAGGTAAATCTCTAGTATCTTTCCAAGTCATTACTTTTTTATGTTTTGTTTTTGAAGGTATAACGAATAAAATAAGAGCAAAACATATGGCAATGATAGTATCATCCATTTGCGGCAATAATTTTTGGATTAAAAACGATCGGGTAATCCAACAGAAGGCTGTAGTGGCAAACACAAGGGAAACTACTTTTTCTTCATACGTCATATATCCCAAAGATTTTAAAAGCCGTTTGATTTCTTGTTTTCCTCCTGGAAATTCTTTTTGTTTAAACTTGAAAGCAAATGACGCCAAATATTTCCAACATATAAAAATCAACACCACTGAAATGGGAAAACCAAAGATAAACCATTGTAGAAAAGTGATTTCGTAGCCATATGTTTCTGCCACAACACCTGCCAAAACCAAATTAGGAGGGGTTCCTATTAAAGTAGCGATGCCGCCAATGGAAGCACTATAAGCAATGGCAAGCATCAACGCTTTTCCGAAAATAAGGTTTTCATCTTCATCTGTTTCGGGATTGTCTTTCAGCTGTTTTATAATCGCAATGCCTATAGGTAACATCATTACAGAGGTTGCTGTGTTGGAAATCCACATCGATAAAAATGCTGTAGCAATCATAAAACCCAAAATAATCCTTTTGATGTTTGATCCGATGATGTTGATAATGTTAAGCGCAATACGTTTGTGCAAGCCCCATTTTTCTATGGCAATGGCGATTATAAACCCTCCTAGATATAGAAACACATATTTGTGCCCGAATGAAGCTGTTGTAGCGCCAATATCTAAACTTCCAGAAAGCGGAAACAGAACTATAGGCAATAAAGCTGTTGCTGCAATAGGGATGGCCTCGGTAATCCACCAAACAGCAATCCATAACGTGGATGCTAAAACACCATTAGCTTCTGTTGATAAACCTTCGGGATGAAAGAATAAACGAATTAAAATAAAAAGTATCGGGCCTAAAAATAATCCAATGCGTTTTGTGGTTGTCATTAAAGAATGGTTAGTTCAATGTAATAATACTGATTTTAATTGAATTTTTTATTAAATATATTTTTTTTTTACGACATTGATTCTGAGTGCCTTGTAAGATTAAGTGTTGGAAATGAAATGAAATGGGCATTTGCTTAAAACCTTAAGATATTTTTTAATTTAAAAAATGCATGGTGCAATTTTTTCTTAAATATGTGTTTAATATTCATCGTAGAAATATGTATATTGCCTGTTAAGATAAAAATAAATAAGCAAGAATGGAACCAACAAAATTTGAGAGTGCTATATTTTTGATTGACCAAAAAAATGCAGAAGACCCTAATGCCTTTAATGTGCAGGGTATAGATTTTTCTAAAGAATTATTGTATTCGCAACGTATGACCCAAAAGTTATTGCAATTTGATCCGCAAGCATCTGAAGCGTTGCAGATTGCTGCAAGGGCACAACATATTTGCAGATGGAAAATAGCCAGAAATGAATATCCTATGGATAGAACTGGGTATCTAAAATGGCGTGAAACCTTAAAGAAAATGCATGCAGATATTACTTCTGAAATTTTGGAAAAACTAGGATATACCACCGAATTTATTGAAAAAGTTTCCTTTTTAATCAACAAAAAGCTTATTAAAAAAAATGAAGAAAGCCAAACGATAGAGGATGTGGTGTGCTTGGTGTTTTTAGAGTACTATTTTGAAGATTTTGCAGAGAAACATAGTGATGATAAAATTATTGATATCCTTCAAAAAACATGGAAAAAAATGTCGGCTAAAGGGCATGCGGCGGCTTTGAAACTTAATTTCTCTAAAAAAAGCTTAGCTTTAGTAAAACAGGCTATTTCATAAGAGTCTATACCATAGATGTGTTTTAAAAATACAACTTGAGTGTACATTTTAAATAATATTTTTTCAGTGAGTTAGAATTAAAAGCTTGCTTTTTAAAAGAAATCCCTTTAAAAATAGAAAAGAGATGAAATATTTTCTATAAAAAAAATCAGCAACCGTTTATAGGTTGCTGATTTGTTATAAAGGTAGGGTTAGCGTTTAACTATTTACATTTTTTCTTTTGAAATTGTAAATAGTTTCATCTATGGCAAACCAACAAAAATAGAAAATACCAACAGAGAATATGATATCCCCAATCATTCTTAACCATTTAAGGGTTTGTATTGTTGGAGAATATAATAATTCCGTATCTCTAGCGAAAGAGTAGCCTTTAGTGATTGAGGTGTAAGCTTGTATTATACCAATAGGCAATAAACTTAACAGCACCATGGCAATTAGTCCGATGTTTAAGAACCAAAACGCTCTTTTCAATTTTGTGTTTTGCCACACTCTATTAGAGTAGAAACGAAGACAAATTAAAATGAATCCCATGCCCAACATTCCATAAACCCCAAATAATGCTGTATGCGAGTGTACCGCTGTTGTATTTAAACCTTGGATATAATACAAGGCAATAGGAGGATTGATTAAGAACCCAAACACACCGGCTCCTACAAAGTTCCAAAATGCAACGGCAATAAAGAAAAATATAGGCCATTTGTATTTTTGCATCCAGGGTCTGCTCTTTAAAAGATTCCAGTTCTCTCTTATTTCAAAGCCCATAAGTGTGAGTGGAACCACTTCTAAAGCGCTAAACGTTGCACCCAAAGCAATAGCTTGCACAGGAGTACCTGAATAATATAAATGATGCAAAGTGCCCAGAATACCCCCCGCTAAAAATATAGAAGCAGATGCTACAGAGACATAGCCGGCTGTTTTAAGTGAAATAACTTTCATTTGAGAAAATATATAAGCAATTACTACCGTGGCAAACACTTCAAAGAAGCCTTCAACCCATAGGTGCACTAGCCACCATCTCCAATAGTTTATAACGGGTAAGCTGCTGTTTTCGCCATACATTAATCCAGAGAAAAAGAACATGCCGATAGCTATTACCGATAATAATAAAATAATTATAAGGTGTTTGGAAGCATCATTTTTTCTAATAGCATATAAAAGATGCCTGCTTACCATAATAACCCAAAGGACTAAACCAATAGCTAGAAATATCTGCCAGAAGCGCCCAAGATCCATGTATTCATAGCCTTGATGTCCAAAGAAAAAGTTGGTTGTTAAATCTAAAAATTGATGTACGCCCAACCATTCGCCCAACATAGAGCCCAATACAATGATAATTAAGGCAAAAAACAAGAAATTTATACCAAACGATTGGTATTTCATTTCTTTACCCGATATCATGGGAGCTAAAAATAAACCAGTTGCTAACCAAGTTGCGGCAATCCAAAATACTGCGAGTTGGGTGTGCCAGGTTCTTGTTATCGAATAGGGTAAATAATTAGCCAAGTCAAATCCAAAAAAAGCTTGTCCTTCTACGGTGTAATGTACAGTAACAATACCAAAAACAACTTGCAAAGCAATAAGTAAGGATATAACGATGAAATACTTTAATACTGATTTTTGAGATTTGAATAATTTTAGGTTGCTTAAAGGATCGGTCTCTGGCTTGTCCAACAATTCCCCTTTTTCATGGTTAAGCAAATAGTAATAGGTAAGAAGCCCTATAAAAAACAGAAGTAAAACAATAGATAATCCAGACCAAATTATAGAATCGTCTGTAATATTATTATCAATTAAGGGCTCGTGAGGCCAGTTGGAGGTATAGGTGTAGTCTTTGCCTGGTCTGTTTGTACTTGCTGCCCAAGATGTCCAGAAAAGAAAAGCATTAAGCTGCTCTAGCTTCTCTTTATCTACAAGAGCGCCTTTAGGGATGGCATATTCTTCGTGGCCTTCAGAAAAAATTGACGTATAATGTTTTATATTTTCTTTAATGGCGGCAAGCCTGCTTTCTGATATGGTAATAGACTTATCTGTTTCATTAAAGGTATTGGTTTTAATATCTTTAATTAAACGCGCTTTTAAGGCGGCTTTCTGTTCCACATCTAAGGCATCATATTCAGAATTAAAATCTTTTTTTGCCCAAGCGTTCAGCATGTATACTGCTTCTTTGTGAATCCAATCGGCGGTCCAGTCTGGTGCTACGTAGCTTCCATGCCCCCAAATAGAGCCCACTTCCATACCACCAATAGATTCCCATACATTTTGACCAATTTGTATGTCTTCTATGGTATATAAAACTTCTTGAGTTTCTTTTGTAATAACCGTTTGGGGTATCGGGGGTTGTGTTTGGTAAACTTCGGTTCCTACCCAGATGAGTACGATAAACGATAGTACGACAACACTAGTAAATGCAATCCATATTTTTTTCATAATAAGTATTTTGTAGTTTTCGTTATTTAGTTATTAACATTGTTAACACGCTCGACACTATCGTAATTTGAAAGCGATAATCGAATGATGCAATCTGAAGTACAGGTAAGATCGTGCGGAACATTTTCATCTAAAGCGATTAAATCACCTTTTTTAAGACTCTTTTTTTCGCCTTCAACACCAAAATCGATACTGCCTTCAAAAAGTTCAATAACAATAGGGTAGGGGGCTTTGTGTTCTTTCATCGTTTGTCCTTTTTTCATGACAATCCTTATTTCTTTAGAGGTTTTTGTTTTAAGCAAAACAGTAATTGCTGGCTTGTTTTCTAGATAGGTTATATTTTCAACCAAAGAAGCTGTATTCATTGTTTTAAGTATTTAAGTTATGATCCGTTATTATTTTAAAAGTTAAGTTGTTTATTTTTTCATCTAACATAATTTGGCAGGCCAGTCGGCTTGTGCTGTCCAAATCAGTTACTTTGCTAAGGGTTTCTTTTTCGGTTTGATCTTTAGTGTCTCTTAATACACCTTCTATAAGTTTTACATGGCAAGTGCCACATAGGCCGCGCCCTAGGCACTCACCAATATCTTCGTAGTAAGTATCTACAATAAGCTCCATTAAATTCGGGTATTCATACCTTCGAAACGGAATCTCAATACAACGGTTATTTGTTGTGATGATGTTAACAGAGTAGTTCATCTTTATTATACGTACTAAAAGGTCTTTTTCTCTTTTTTAAGAAAAAAGAGTCATTATTAAGATGCAAATCTAATTGATAAATCAATAAAGGACAAAATTATCCTAATTAAAATTTGTTTTTTTTTCATCCATTATACTAAGCGTTTGAAAATCTGTTATTTGAGAAATGTCTACGCTCGTATAAAAGTTTTAAATACGGACTTAATACATGAATATTTTGTATAGCGCTATCGCTATGCAACTTCGATGGCTTTGTAAGAGAGCGGTTAAGCTATGATCAATGCCTTTCTTTCGAAAAAGCTAAACGTGTTGCCTCCATAAGTTTTAGAATAGCTATGGTGTTCCAGTACAGATAAATCGGTGTGTTTGGAATGCTCGACAATAAGAGTCCCTGCTTCTTCTAGAAAACCATTTTTAAAAACCCGTTCTACGATATGGAAAAACTGTTCGTCTGTAAACTCGTAAGGAGGATCTGCAAATATAACGTCATACGGAGATATGGATTTTTCAAGAAACTTAAAAACATCACTTTTAATAACCTGTATGGGCATTTTAAAGGTGTCTACGGTTTGTTTTATAAATTTAATACAACCCAGGTCCTGATCTACAGCATGGATGTTTTCTGTTCCACGAGAGGCGAACTCATAACTAATGTTGCCAGTTCCTGCAAAAAGATCTAAAACAGAAAGATCTTCAAAATAATAAAGATTATTCAGGATATTGAAAAGCGATTCTTTTGCCATACCCGTAGTAGGTCTTACAGGCAAGTTTTTTGGGGCTACAATTCTTCTACTTTTATAAATACCTGAAATTATACGCATTAGAAATTTTTTATAAGTGTGAAATCTGAATAATTTGTTTTAGGTGCTGTTTTGTAAGTATAAGAATCAAAACGATTGCCAAAACTTACGTGCCTAATATAGTTATATGCTATGCTATGTACCGGGTCGTTTTTAGTCACATTTCCTAGAAAAACAAGCTGTAAACTCTCGGGGTCTAAATTAAGCTGTTCTGTAGTAAATAATAAATAGTATATAAAATCTTCGCTGGTGGTATATTCAAACGTATTATAAAATTGAAGGGCTCCTTTATTGATTACAACAATTTCGAAATGTCCAGAATCCATATGGGCATAAACTTTTTGGTCTTCAGATTTTTCTTCTATGAGTAAAAGTTGCTCGATTAATACCGTGGAAAAATGCTTAAAGGTAAAGGTCCCAAACTTCTCATAGATGTAATTGTTGATGTTTACATAGGGTACATATACATTTACGCTCTCATTATTAGAAATGGTATCATAAGTAATGAAATCGGTTTTTAATAATTTAGAATTGAACATCAAATAATCAGCTAAACATTCCTTTTTAAATAAAGCTTGGGGAACAAATGCTGAAAGTTCATTAACATGAATAACCGATATATTACTAAAGGTATCCTGTAAGGAGACTTCAGTTTCAAAAGTTAATTTTAAACGATCCAATACGTCAAAAGGATTCTGTTTTTTTTTAAAATCAACATGTTTTAGAAAAGAAATGGTGTGGTTACTTTTCTGCAGAATACAAAAAGAAAGTCCACTCAAGCTTATTTGAATGGACAGTTCTTTATGGTTTGATATTTCTGAAATATTATTCGTTTGCGCCATAGGTTTTTGGCCAGTTTCCTGTTGTATTAACCTCGGTCATAGAGCCCACTTTTAAAGCATCTCCATTAACACCATCTACAGAAATTACTTGATTTTCCTGGGCAATCAGGTCTTGGTCTTGATCATGTAAAATAACAGATTTTTTTACAGAGGCTTCAAATACAGGTATTTTTATTTCATTTTGATTGATGAAACCTGCTTTCATTTCAAATTTGGCGTCGTCCTTATCTGGAATGGGCACGTTCATCATTGTTTTGTAACGGTTGGAATTTTTAAACAAGGTGTCTTTAACAGAAACAAAGCCTAAAGTATCGATAACCACAATGTCTTTATAGGTTTCAACCCCACCAAAACGCTTAGTCATTTCTACATCCAATACACTAGAGTCTTTACGTTGGGTAATGGTAAATTCGGCAGTATCAATAAATGTAATTAAACTATTAAAATCACCAGCAAATTGACCGGTCACAGTTTTGTAAGCTAATTGAGCATCTCTAATATCTTTTAAGCTTTCAATAACCGCTACATAGCGTTTGTTTTTTAATTTGTTGAATTGTATTGGTGTGTAAATGGACATGTAGGTTTGATATCCTAAAAAGGCAATCAGCACCCATAGCAGTATATTTAAAATGGGTTTGAATTTAGACGGAATGAATTTGTCCACTAATTTAACTAAACCGAAAGTAACCAAAATTACAGCAACTGCGACAAGAATTATTTTTAACATAGTGCGTTATTTATTAATAGTACGTTATTTATTAAAAGATTTGTTAATGCTCTTCGCAAATCTACAATTTTTTTTCAATCGTTAAAACGTATGAGGACAAAAATCCTTCTTATATTTGAATAATTTATAATTTGTTACACGAATACATGACTTCATCCGAATTTTATTCTCTTATAAAAAAACAATTTCCTTTTGAACCCACGTTAAAACAGAGCATTGTTTTACAACAAATATCAGAATTTATATTCAATAATGATCCCCGGGCACTTTATCTATTAAAAGGATATGCGGGAACAGGAAAAACCACAATCGTAGGGACTATTGTAAATAACTTATGGAAAGCTAAAAAAAGCGCAGTACTTATGGCGCCAACCGGTAGGGCGGCAAAGGTAATTTCAAACTATTCTGGAAAGGAAGCCTATACCATACATAAAAAAATATATTTTCCTAAAAAGGATAAAGGCGGCGGGGTTAGTTTTGTTTTGCAACCCAATAAACATAAAAACACTCTTTTTATTGTAGACGAAGCATCTATGATTCCAGATGCTCCAAGTGATTCCAAACTATTCGAAAATGGATCGTTGCTTGACGATCTTATAACGTATGTATATTCTGGGCAGCAATGTAAATTGCTGTTAATTGGAGACACGGCGCAGTTGCCCCCTGTGAAATTAGACCTAAGTCCTGCTTTAGACGAGCATACATTGGCTTTAAATTTCAATAAAGAGGTTACAAAAATGGAATTAGATGAAGTGGTGCGACAGGGCTTAGATTCTGGAATTCTGGCAAATGCCACGATTTTACGTGAAACATTATCTAGTGATTTTTTAGATAGCTTTAAATTTAATTTAACGGGCTTTAAAGATATTGTAAGGTTAATTGATGGTTATGAAATTATGGATGCCATTAACGACTCTTACAGTAACTTAGGGAACGAGGAAACGGCTTTTATTGTACGGAGTAATAAACGTGCCAATATGTATAACCAACAAATACGCAGTAGGATTCTATTTAACGAAAATGAATTAACAGCCGGAGATTATTTAATGGTAGTTAAAAATAATTATTTTTGGGTGAAACCCACTACCGAAGCTGGCTTTATTGCGAATGGTGATATTATTGAGGTTCTTGAAATATTTAATATTGAAGACCTTTATGGTTTTCGTTTTGCCGAAGTAAAAATAAGAATGGTGGATTACCCGAAAATGAGTCCGTTTGAAACCGTTTTGCTTTTAGATACTTTGGAAACAGAAACCCCTTCACTAACGTACGAGGACTCTAATCGGTTGTATCAAGAAGTGATGAAGGACTTCGAATCTGAAACCAGTAAATATAAAAAATTCTTAAAAGTAAAAAACAGCAAGCATTTTAATGCCTTACAGGTTAAGTTCTCGTATGCGATAACCTGCCATAAATCTCAAGGAGGGCAATGGAATACCGTTTTTGTAGAGCAACCGTATTTACCAAACGGCATCGATAAGGATTATTTACGCTGGCTTTATACAGCCATAACTCGGGCTAAAGAAAAATTATACCTTATCGGTTTTACAGATGATTTTTTTGAAGAGCAATAGTTTTAAAAACCATTGCTCTTTCTTTAAGATATGAGTATAGGGCCATTGTTTACTTCTTTTTAGATACTAGGCAAATATTATGGGCATTATACTTAAAAACAAAGAATAAAAATCTTATTTTTGAAAGCAGATCCTTAGCGTTTTTTAGCGGGATTATGCTTAGTTAAATAATAGAAACTACCTATGAAAATCATTTCAATGATTCCAGCACGTTATGCTGCTTCTCGATTTCCTGGAAAATTAATGCAAGACCTTGGAGGCAAGACCGTTATTAGGCGTACGTATGAAGCCACTGTTGCCACAAACTTATTTCACGATGTTTTTGTGGTTACCGATAGCGATATAATTTATAATGAAATTGTAAGTAATGGAGGCAAGGCCATTATGAGCAAAAAAGAGCACGAATGTGGAAGCGACCGGATAGCCGAGGCGGTAGCCTTTATGGATATTGATATCGTTATCAATGTGCAAGGCGATGAGCCGTTTACAGATGAAGTGTCTCTAAGCAAACTTATTGATGTTTTTAAAAGCGATAACAATAAGCAAATCGATTTAGCCTCTTTGATGGTACATATTACGGATGAGGAAGAAATTAACGATCCCAATACCGTAAAAGTGATAGTCGATCAATCAAACTTTGCGCTTTATTTCTCAAGAAGTCCGATCCCTTATCCTAGAGATAAAGATGCTGGTGCAAAATATTTTAAGCATAAAGGGGTGTATGCTTTTAGAAAAGAGGCCATTTTAGATTTTTATAAACTGCCTATGCTGAGTTTGGAGGCTTCAGAAAAAATAGAATGTATTCGATATTTAGAATATGGAAAACGTATTAAAATGGTAGAAACTTCAGTACAGGGTGTAGAAATCGATACCCCCGAAGATTTGGAGCGCGCTAAAAAATTATGGAAATAAATTATAAAAATATTAAAGTTATAGGTTTTGATGCCGACGACACCCTTTGGGTGAATGAAACCTATTTTCGAGAGGCCGAGGTAGAGTTCGGTTCTTTATTATCTGAATATGAAACCTTAAATAAATTAGACCAAGAATTGTTTAGAAAGGAAATTGATAATTTACCTCTATACGGGTATGGCGTGAAGGCCTTTGTGCTTTCTATGGTAGAAAGTGCTTTAGAGCAGTCCAACTACAATATCTCCCCAAAAAGCATTGCGTCTATTTTAAATATTGGAAAAAACATGTTAAATAAACCTGTAGAGCTCCTTGATGGGGTAGAGGAGGTGTTAAAAACATTGTCAAAAAAATACCGTTTGATTTTAGCGACGAAAGGCGATTTATTAGATCAAGAACGTAAATTGGAAAAATCTGGACTTACCGATTACTTTCATCATATTGAAGTGCTTAGCGATAAGAAAGAAACCAACTATTCTCGATTGTTAAATCATTTAGAGGTTAAGCCCTCCGAGTTTTTAATGATAGGAAATTCATTAAAGTCTGATGTGTTGCCATTAGTGAATATAAAAGCACATGCCATTCACGTTCCTTTCCATACTACGTGGGCCCATGAGAAAGTGAGCGAAAAGGAAATTAATGGCAAACATTACAACACAATAAAGTCTTTAAAAGATGTTTTAACCTTACTAAAATGAATTTGGCAAAACACTAATTTAGGAATTAAATAAGTAGTATTTTTACCCTTCTTAAAAAAGAAATTTAAATGAATTATAAAAACTTTCCCATGGTGCCAAGAGTTGTTTTTGGCAGAGGTAGTTTCAATCAGTTAAGTGAAATAATATCCCCAAAACGACTGAACACTAAAGCACCCTTCATTTATTTGATAGATGATGTTTTTAAAAATGATGCATGGTTAACCTCCCGTGTTGCGTTATCTTATGATGATAGGATAATTTTTGTATCCTCAGAAGAAGAACCCAAAACAACGCAAGTAGATGACTTGGTAGAAGATATCATTTTATCATTTAAAGAACGCCCATCAGGAATAATTGGCATTGGCGGGGGCACTATCCTAGATTTAGCAAAAGCTGTATCCTTAATGTTAACAAACGAAGGTGGCGCTAAAGATTACCAAGGATGGGATTTAATTAAAAACCCAGGAATCTATCACGTGGGTATTCCCACGATTTCCGGTACAGGTGCCGAGGTTTCTAGAACAACAGTACTTACGGGACCTACTAGAAAATTAGGAATTAATTCCGATTTTACACCTTTCGATCAAGTTATATTAGATTCCGAACTTATTAAGGACGTCCCAACAGATCAATGGTTTTACACTGGTATGGATTGTTACATCCATTGTGTGGAGTCTTTAACGGGCACGTATTTAAATACTTTTAGTCAAACCTACGGGAATATGGCTTTAGAATTGTGTAAAGAGGTGTTTTTAGAACACAACTTAACCGAGGTGGAGTCTCAAGAGAAATTAATGATGGCTTCTTGGCATGGCGGCATGAGCATCGCTTACTCTCAAGTAGGAGTAGCACATGCGATGAGCTATGGCTTGGCCTATTTACTTGGAATAAAACACGGTATTGGTAACTGTATCGTATTTGATCACTTGGAAGAGTTTTATCCTGAAGGGGTGAAACTGTTCAAAAAGATGAAAAAGATACATAACATCACCTTGCCAAAAGGGATTTGTGCAGATTTAAGTGATAAGGATTTAGATATCATGATAAATACTGCTATGGGATTAGAACCCCTTTGGGAAAATGCTATTGGTAAAAATTGGAAAAAAACCATCACTAAAGAAAAGCTAAAATCACTTTACCAAAAGATGTAATATGCAAGGGCTTGCTAAATTTATTTATTTTAAACTTTTAGGATGGCAGATTAAGGGCAATTTGAATTTTTCTAAAGATTCGGTTAAAAAAGCTATAATTATTGCTGCGCCTCATACGAGTTGGCACGATTTTTATATCGGGGTCTTACTAAGGGCGGCAGTAGCCCTTAAAACAAATTTTATTGCAAAAAAAGAATTGTTTGTGTTCCCTATAGGCTGGTTTTTTAGAGGCCTGGGAGGTGCCCCTATCGATCGGTACACGAAAGCTAATAAAGTGGCGGCAATAGCCAAACTCTTTGAAGGAAAAAAAGAGTTTAGACTAACGTTGGCTCCAGAAGGTACACGTAAAAAAGTAGAAAAATGGCGTACTGGTTTTTATTATATAGCAAAAGCGGCCCAAGTTCCTATAATCATGTTTACCCTTGATTTTAAAAATAAACAAAATTATATATCAGAACCTTTTTATCCAACAGATGATGTTAAAGCAGATTTTGAATACATGTACCGATTTTATGAGGGCGTGATAGGAAAAGAGGAGGTCTATTCTTGATTTTATAATTAAAATATGAAATAGACATGCTGTTATTCCTAAAAGTAAATTTTGGAGATTTCAAATTAATAAAAACTTTTTTGTTCTTTTCAGAAATGTTATAAAACTGTTTAAACCATGGATTCTCTCAGTTTTTGTAATCTTATTACAGGCTGTTTATAGCGTCTAATAGGATTGTAAAGCATGCTAAACCTTAAATTTTTAAAGTGAAAATTATATAATGGGTTACGGAATTTGGCTTATTTCTGTATCTTTATAGCTTATGAAAAAAGACCTTAAAATAGCCGTCTTGATCGATGGCGATAACATACCTTCAAAGTACATCACGGAGATGATGGAAGAAATTGCAAAATATGGATCTCCAACCATAAAGCGTATTTATGGCGATTGGACCAAACCACATTTATCCAAATGGAAAAATATTTTACTTGAAAATGCTATAACGCCTATACAGCAATATGGGTATACCACAGGTAAAAATGCTACAGATTCGGCTATGATCATCGATGCGATGGATATTTTATATTCTGAAAAAGTCGATGGGTTTTGTTTAGTGTCTTCCGATAGCGATTTTACAAAATTGGCCACACGATTGCGAGAGGCCGGCATGCAGGTATTTGGTATTGGAGAAAAGAAAACACCAAATCCCTTTATTGTGGCCTGTGATAAATTTATTTATTTGGAAATTTTAAAATCTAATACAGAAGATCCAAAAGAAGGAGAAACAAAGTCACCACAAAAAAACCTTTACAATATTACCCCTAAAGTTATCAAGATGCTTCAAAATTCTGTTAATGATGTGGCCGACGATGATGGTTGGTCCTTTTTAGGAGATGTGGGGTCGATAATCCTTAAAAAACAACCTAATTTTGATTCCAGAAACTTTGGATTTGAAAAACTAACTCCCTTATTTAAGTCTCTGGATCAATTTGAAATGGAACAAAGAGACCAAAGTAATGGCCGGTTTAAGTTAATATATGTACGTAATAAATAATATTTAGATTGTTTAAGGATTTTAAATGTTTAGTCCTTATCCATTTGCGACCCTATAAAAGGAATTCTCGGAGCTAAAAAATAACCGGTTAAACTGGCGAATAAAATAGGAATAAAATAGGAAAACCCTGTGAGTGTTGCTAATAAAATAGTAGTACTCATGGGGGTTCTTGTTACACAGGCATTAATTCCAGCCATACAACTTACAATGGTTAAGGTAAGGTTTGTGGAAGGAAAAAAGTGATGGATAATCAATCCCAGCGTAGCGCCTACAAAAAACAGAGGGATGATAAAACCGCCTCTCCAACCAGAGGTTACGGTAATGGCAATGGCTATTATTTTAAAAATAAACACAGCAAATAGTAGTGTTATTGGTAAGCTTCCCTCCAATAATTCATTTATTTCATGATGTCCAAAATATCTGGTTAATGGAAAATAAAATGAAATACAGCCTAATAATAATCCCCCAATCAGGGTTTTTATGTAAATAGGCATAGGACGTTTTTCAAAGAGGTATTTAAAAAATTTGGTACAGTAAATAAACCCCCAACCCGTGGCAGTGGCCAGAATGGAAAATAATACGGCATATCCAAAATCGAACACATTGGAATACTCATAGGTGGACAAATCCCAAGTAGGACCAATACCCAATTGAATAATTAAAGCAAAAACAATATAACTAAAGCTACTGGCCACTAATGCCGGTATAATGGCTTTGTAATATTCTACGGCGTGTTTGTGGTGTAATATTTCTAAAGAAAACAAACTTCCACCAAGTGGCGCACCAAATAAAGCGGTAAATCCCGAAGCCATACCGGCAATGCTCAACGATCGTAATTCTTCGCCTTTAAGCCTAAACACTTTACCTAGCCAAGTGCCTGTAGATCCCGTAACTTGAACCAAAGGGGCCTCAGGACCAAGACTACCGCCAGAAGCTACACATAGTAACGAAGACAATATCATGGAGGGATTATTCTTCGGGTCTAATTTGCCTTTATTAAATCGAATATTGTTTACAATAAGGTGAATTTCGCCAGGATCGCCAATAAAGTGGATAACCAACCCAGCTAAAAATCCGCAAATAGCCATAACAGGAATAACTTCCCAACCTTCAAAAAATGCGATTTTATGAGTTAAATATTGCAGAACAATCCAATATATACCAGCAATAAGTCCGCCAATAAGACCTAATAAAGCCCATAGCAAAAAAGATCTGTTAAATACAAATGGATTAAATGTAATCGGCTGGTCTAAGATATTTAAATAGGTTATTAACTGTCTTTTTTTCTTTGTTTTCAACGTGTTTTAGCTTTATAGAAATATAACACTTATGGCCGTCACAACTAAGCGACTCCTTTATTTGGTTGTTTTTTATCAAAAAATCTATCAAAAAACAAAACTAAAGCATTTTGATAGATTCAAAACCACTCCCATCCGAAAGTTTTTAAATATTAGCTAAAACTACTTGTTAAGCCCTATTAACAGGGATTTATTTTGACTCTATCAAGAAAATAAGTCTGTTTTAAA
>NZ_JBHMFC010000013.1:0-77990 GCF_042427585.1 Mariniflexile ostreae
GTAATAAATTGGCAATAGATAAAAGTGAATCAGAGGACATAGAAATTTTTGCTCCAAAGTTCTTTCTTTTTTAGTTACTCCACAACTTTTTGCGTTGACCCGTTACCCCCCCGAAAAGGGGTCGGGCTTTACGCTATATCTTTTTAAAATATTATAGTGAAGCAGTAAGATCTGGCGTTCTTTTAGTTTTAAGTGCTAAATATCCAATGTGCCCTTTTGTGTTTTTTAAAAAGGATGCCGCTGCAATCCCTAACGCACTGCCCTAGACCAAAAAAGCTTATATCTTCTAAATAAAGACCATGTAATACATAAAGTTGATATGTCGTTTTTTGGGTCATGCCAGGCAAGAAAACAAAATGTAATAATTACAACTTTTAAAATAATCTATTTTTATTAAAAACATTACACCATTAGATACACAATAGTATCAATACATAAAAATTAAGTTCACTACATTAGCAAACTTTTAAAAATTATCATGACCATATTCGACCTCCTATACTATAACGTCTTTTCGTATTACAAAACTATTTTTAAACAAAGAGCTGTTACCATTGCAACACTTTATATTTCAGTTTTACAGTGCTTACTTATATTGCTTTTGGGTGTTTTCTTTTCTGTTTTCTTTAGAAAAATGCATATAGATGCTATGTCGAAGGAAAATGCTTGGATACTGTTTCTTTTAATATCAATTTTTCTGTGCTTCAAGAACTGGATGCAATACACAGGTAAACGCCGCATGATGATACATGCAAAAATGGTTAAAAAGAAAACAACACCCTATAACATTTGGGTACTATGGTTTTTACCCGTGGCCATTATCATTTTAGTATATGGTTTTTTTTAAGCATTTTAAGCCATAGCAATTCTGTTCAAATAATATATTTTCACAACTCTTACTTCTTAAAAATAGCATATACAGGAAAATGATCGCTATACCCGCCCTGATACTTGGGCCCTATATACGTTCTAAAGGGCTTTCCTTTATGTTTTCCATGAGACAGCTTTAAAAAATCATCATCAAATATTTCGGCTTTATCAAAACTCAAAGTATTTGGAGTGGCTTCAAAAAAATTAGTAGTAAATAAGATCTGATCGAATAAGTTCCATTTAAATCGATGTGTAGACGTACCTCGAGAATAGGTATGCAACACATCCATAGGATTGTATAAGTTCTGCGTCTTTACTAATTTTCTAATACTATTACTCGAAGGATCATCATTAAAATCGCCAATCACAATTATCTTTGGGTCTTCGCACGTTTGTGCTAACGTATTCATAATCTCACTCACCTTATCTGCAGCTGCAAGACGTTTGGGCTCTGTTTCTTCTAAACCTTCATGCCTAGACGACCAATGGTTTACAATTACATGGATTTTCTCACCATCAAGCCAGCCAGAAACCAGTAAAATATCCCGTGTATAATCGGGAGTTCCATTTTCATTTGCCAAATACACCCTAAAACTCTCGGAATGCTGGAGTTTAAAAGCATTTTTATCATAAAGCAAAGCCACATCGATACCGCGTTCATCTAAAGAATCATAATGCACATACCCGTAATTAAGATGTTCCAAATGTTTAGATGACAACAGATCTTTGATAGCTACTGCACTTTCAACCTCCGCTAATCCAACAATAGCAGGATGTTTTCCCGTTTCATTTTTTCCAATATTAGAAATGGCAAAACCTAATTTCCGAAGTTTATTTTGATAGCGCTTATACGTCCATCTTTTTACCGAAGCGGGTAAATAATCATTATCATGGGTACGTTTGTTGTCATGAATATCAAATAAATTCTCAACGTTATAAAAAGCTACGGTTTGCAAATCGTGTCGGACAAGAATGTCGTCAGGAATATCATCGGTCATACATCAAAAATAGTGTAAATATAAGGCTTACCATAATGAGATGCTCTAATGTTAATTAAAAAACCCAAAATAGCCTTCAAAAACAAATAAGCCGTACAAGTCGCGTTCGATAAAATATGTCGTATTTTGTATGGTTCCATACACAATGCCATGCCCACATCTTTAGTTCTATTGGTGTAGCCGTTTTTGTTTTTTTATGCTAAGAAAGGCTGCTGTTTTTAAATTAAACCGCTATACTATGGTATCGGATCAATACTTTTTGAAATAGAATGCTTCCAATTATGTAACTTTGAACTTTAAACCATTATATGTTAGAAAAAAAAGATGTTAGCTTAGAAAAAGCTGTTTTAATAGGAGTTATAACAAAAGATCAAGACGAGGAAAAATCTAAAGAGTACTTAGATGAACTGGAGTTTTTAACCTATACTGCTGGTGGGGACGTATTAAAACGTTTTACACAAAAAATGGAAATGCCAAATCCAAAAACGTTTATCGGAACTGGTAAAATGGAAGATGTACGTCGTTATATTGAAGAAAACGATGTTAATACTGCTATCTTCGATGATGAATTATCGGCAGCACAAGAACGCAACATTAGCAAAATATTAAATGTTAAGGTTTTAGACAGAACCAATTTAATCCTTGATATTTTTGCCCAACGCGCCCAAACCAGTTATGCCCGTACTCAGGTAGAATTGGCACAATGCGAATATTTATTGCCTAGATTACGTGGTATGTGGACCCACCTTGAGCGTCAAAAAGGAGGAATTGGCATGCGTGGCCCTGGAGAAACTGAAATTGAAACAGACAGACGTATTGTTCGAGACCGAATAGCCTTATTAAAGGCAAAAATTAAAGCTATTGACAAACAATTGTCTACACAACGTGGTAATCGCGGTGCCATGGTACGTGTTGCACTGGTAGGCTACACCAATGTGGGGAAATCTACTTTAATGAACGTGATTAGCAAAAGTGATGTGTTTGCTGAAAACAAATTGTTTGCGACCTTAGATACCACTGTTAGAAAAGTAGTGATTCAAAACCTTCCCTTTTTATTATCTGACACCGTTGGTTTTATCCGAAAACTACCTACGCAATTGGTAGATAGCTTTAAAGGCACACTGGATGAAGTAAGAGAAGCCGATTTACTGTTGCATGTGGTTGATATTTCACATCATAATTTTGAAGAACATATTGAGTCTGTTAATAAAGTACTAGGTGAAATTAAAAGTTCAGACAAACCTACCATCATGGTTTTTAACAAAATTGATGCTTATCAGCCCGAGCCTTATAAAGAAGATGATTTAGAAACAGAACGAAGCTCGGAACATTATACTTTAGAGGAATGGAAAAAAACATGGATGCACAAAGTGGGCAATAATGCTTTATTCATTTCAGCCTTAAATAAAGAAAATATAGAACACTTTAAAAAACGTGTGTACGACGAAGTTCGTGATATTCACGTAACACGTTTTCCTTATAATAATTTTCTTTACCCAGATTACGACGATTCTGAAGTATAATTGATACCGCCTAAAATGAATTGGATAAGATCTGTATGGAAGAAAAAATGGATAAAGTGGAGTCTAATTGCAGGCGCTGCTGTTGTTGTTTTTTTTCTCACTATTTATATTAGTGTGTTTTTGGGAGTTTTCGGAAAACTACCTACAAAAGAAGACTTAAGCTTTATAAAACAAGCTGAAGCCACACAAGTACTTGATAGTAGCGGAAAATTAATTGGTAAATATTATATTTATGATAGACAACCTTTAGATTTTGAAGACTTCCCTAAACATCTTATTGATGCACTTGTCGCTACCGAAGATGTTCGCTTTTATGAACACGACGGTATCGATAATATAAGCCTAATGCGGGTGTTTATCAAAAACATTATTTTACAAAACAAATCTGCAGGTGGTGGCAGTACTATTACATTACAATTGGCCAAGAACTTGTTTGGAAGGAAAGATTATGTTGCCTTTAGCATGTTGATCAATAAGTTTAAAGAATCTATAATTGCGACCCGTATTGAAGCTATTTATTCTAAAAAAGACATCTTAACACTTTATTTAAACACCGTTCCTTTTCCCGATAATACTTATGGCATCGAAAGCGCTGCTCGCAAATTTTTCAACAAGCCCGCCTCAAAATTAAACTATTCTGAAGCCGCCACATTAGTAGGAACTCTAAAAGCAACCACTTATTTTAATCCCAGGCTTAATTTAGAACGCAGCCAATCGCGACGAGATGTGGTTTTTCAGCAAATGCTTAAATACGGCTATATTTCACAAGACTCCTTAAAGCTTGTAACCGAACAAGATGTTGTTTTAAATTATAAGTCCTTTAATCACGATGTGGGTTTGGCTCCTTATTTTAGAGCCCAAGTAAAAAAGGAATTAGCGGTTATATTAGATAGCATAAAAAAGCCCGATGGTAGTGCTTATAATTTATATATGGATGGTTTAATCGTTCATACTACACTAGACTCAACCATGCAATCTCTTGCAGAAATAGCCATGCAAGAGCACCTTACCGTTTTACAGCAGGCTCATGAAGAATCTTTTGGTAAATCGGCACCTTGGGTTACTAATAAAGCCCTAATACAAACAGCTATTAAAAACCTACCTAGATACAAATCCTATAAAAAATCAGGATTAACGGAGGACCAAATTATAGACTCACTTTCACTAAAGCAAAAAACGGAATTATTTAATTGGAGCGGAGACACCATTCAACAAGTATCGGCTATAGATAGCTTACAACATTATTTAAAATTTTTAAATACTGGAATGCTTTCTATAGAACCCAAAACAGGGGCCATAAAAACATATATTGGTGGTATTGATTATCGGTTTTTCAAATACGACCATGTCTCGCAAAGCGAACGCCAAATAGGCTCTACGTTTAAACCTTTTGTGTACACCGCAGCTATTGAAAACGGGATGAAACCCTGTACATATTTCTCATTACAAGAAGTTACGTATACCAATTTTGATAATTGGACACCCAGCAATTCTGGCAGAAGTGAAGAAGATCCACATCTTAATTATAATTTAGAGATGGCTTTGAGCAATTCCATAAATACGATAGCGGTAAAGGTTTTAAACGAAGTAGGTCTTGACCATGTTATAAAGCAGGTCGAAAAACTAGGTATTACCAAGGAGATGCCTAGACAGCCATCACTAGCCTTAGGTGTGTCGGAAATCAACCTTAAAGAGCTCACAGGAGCTTATGCTAGCTATGTTAACAACAGCAAAGCAATAAAACCATATGCCATAACCAGAATTGAGGATAAAGAAGGCAATACACTTATCAATTTTAAACCAAAAACAACACAATCACCTGCGTATAGTGATTATACAAGACAAGTATTACTAGAAATTATGCAGTCTACTGTAAATAGTGGAACAGCTTCCAGATTGCGCAGTACTTACGGCCTTACTAACGCAATAGCTGGAAAAACAGGTACAACCCAAAACAATAAGGATGGCTGGTTTGTTGGTATTACTCCAAACTTGGTTACGGTTACCTGGGTTGGCAATGACAATCATAGTATCGGTTTTAAAACCACAGGTATTGGACAAGGTGCCAATTCTGCATTACCTATTTTCGCTAAGTTTTATCAGAAATTAAATGCCGACTCCCATTTTGATAACATTACAAAAAGTCGTTTTGAAAATCCTTCGCAAAAAGTACTAGCCGATTTAGATTGCAATCCAGAAAAGCGTGATGGCCTTCTTAAAAGAATTTTTGGAAGAAAACATAAAAAAAAGAAGTTTTAATACAAAAACACTTTAACTAAAAAATGCGCTTTCAAAAGAAGCGCATTTTTTTTATAAACTTTATTAAAACTTATCGTCTTAAAATTTGTAGCTTAACCCTAGAGTATAATAACTCTGTAATTTATTTTTAATATTACCAAATGTTGGTGCTGGGTCGCCACTAGTATTATCAAAATTATCAATATTGTACTTCAATGCTTCTTGCTTATTACTTCTTAAGCCAAAGTCAAAACCAACACCAATCATTTTCCAAAGCGTGTAACTAAAAGAGTTGTTCCAAGTCCAATTGGACAGGTCACTGCTCTTGTAACTTTGGAACATCGACAAATTTGTTTTAAAGCTTATAGCTTGTATTTGTCTCGTATAATCTACAAGAATCTTTGTTCCTAACGACGAATCGAAAACCGCATCATTTCTACTAAATATCATGTTGTAGTTTAAGGGGTGTACCACAACTACTAAATCTGTAAGCGGTGTCCAGGTAGCACCAATACCAACATCTAAATATCCCGGATTGTTAAAATTATTCAAAATCGTGGTTCTATATTCCCCTAATCCAGAAATAGCAAAAGTTTCACTTAACTTTTGGCCATATAAAGAAGAGACAGTAAACACATCGGTTGCTTCTCTCCATTCAGAATTATCTGCGACATCTTTATCATCAAACTTAACCCAAGACAGATTAATGTTTCCTGCATTTCTCCAAAAGAAATTTTCAGTATCTAAGTTAGCAAATGCATTTGCTGTAAAGCCAATATTTCCTGATCTATTGTTTGGTGATTTTTGAGCGTACCAATTGTTAAAGTTAGAAAAACTCCCACCTATGGTTCCAAAAGCCCCTTTTTTCCAACCTGGAAAGGCATCAATTTTTCCCTGTGTGTTATCAACACGGCTTTTAGCGGCCTTAAGCGAATCCTTCTGAACAGCTAAAGTGCTCTTTAATTCTTCTAAAGTTTGTGCTTGAACCAAAACAGTACCAAAGCACAATGTTAATAATAATATTACTTTTCTCATTTATTAATTTTTTAAAATGCGCGCAAATATACACTATTTTAGTTTTTAATAAAACATTCAAGAAAGAGCACCAAAATGCTATATTTTATTATAAATAAAACCTATTTGCTTTTATAAAGCGGCACAGAAGAACAAGCTTCACCATACATGATAGATTTTACAGTAGGCCTCAGCTTATTGGCTAGCATAATATAAGCGTTCTGTGGTACTGGCTTTTTAGAACAGCCTTTTATAATAATAGGTTTATCGGCAAATTCAGAAATATCCAAATCGTTTAACACATCTTGGTAAATAGACGTTTCCAAAACCTCTAAATCACCTACAACTATTTTTTTTGCAAAAGGCTCTAAATGCATACTAATAAGCATAAAGGCCCATCCAGGTATAATGGCATCTGTGCTACAGGTTAATGCCACATAGCCATCTTGATATTGCGCCCAATTATAATCTGCTACTTGAACCCTAAATTCTTTTTCACGGAGCACAAAGCCTTCATAAAGCCAATCTTTAATATCAAACAGTACCCGTTGTCCTTTTGGGTAGTAATCTTCAAGGTTTACCGTTACCAGTTTGCTATTCGCTACGCGATTTACAATATCGTCTGCCATTTTTTAAAACTATTATAAGAGCATTATTAGAGGTAAGTATAGCCGTTTCTGTTATGATATTTTAAACAAAAGCATTTATAGAACGTCTATATTTTTATATAAAAACGCTTTAAAACTTAAAGCATTCCCAGTTCCAATTTCGCTTCTTCGCTCATAAGCTCTTGCGTCCATGGGGGGTCGAAAGTAATTTCAACTTCAGCATTTTTAACCTCGTCCAAGGATTTTACCTTTTCTTCCACTTCCATGGGTAAGGTTTCTGCTACCGGACAATTGGGTGTGGTTAAAGTCATTAATATCTTTACTTCACGGTCTTCATTTACGAATACATCATAAATCAATCCGAGTTCGTAAATATCCACAGGGATTTCTGGATCATAAATCGTTTTAATAACGTTTACTATCTTTTCTCCTAATTCGGCAATATCTATTGTGTCGCTCATTTTATTTAATATTTATAGAGGTATACGTTTAAAATTTCATCATCAACTAAACGGAAAATACCCCACTAGTTAAGTTGTGTTTGGTATGCAATGGCATACATTTTCAATTGTCTTATCATACTTACCAATCCGTTTGCACGTGTTGGCGACAAGTGTTCTTTAAGGCCTATTTCATCAATAAAATCGGTATCTGAGTCAATAATGGCCTTAGGAGGTTGATTTGAAAATACACGAATTAAAATAGCAATAATACCTTTGGTTATAATAGCATCACTATCGGCAGTAAATACTATTTTATTATCTTCCATTTCGGCGTGTACCCACACCCTACTTTGGCACCCCTTTATAATGTTGCTTTGGGTTTTATATTGCTCTTCAATTAAAGGCAAATCTTTACCTAAGTCAATCATATATTGGTAACGCTCTTCCCAATCTTCAAACATTGAGAACTCTTCTATTATTTCGTTTTGGATTTCTTCTATACTCACAAGTTTCGTTTTATACAAAATTACAAATTTAAGACAGCATCATTTTTGCTTTTTTCACACCTTCTACCAAACTATCGATTTCGGCTTTGGTATTATAAAACGCAAAAGACGCACGTACCGTACCTGGAATTTTAAAATAATCCATAATAGGTTGTGCACAATGATGTCCTGTTCTTACCGCAATGCCCATTTTATCTAAGATGGTTCCTACATCATACGGGTGAATGCCTTCTAAATTAAATGAAATTACAGATGTTTTATGTTCTGAAGTTCCGTAAATTTTCAACCCTTCAATTTCCAAAAGCTTTTCTGTTCCGTACTGCAGGAGTTCACGCTCTTGTTTTTCGATGGCTTTAAAGCCTATACGGTTCATATAATCAATGGCTGCTCCAAAAGCGATTCCGCCACATATATTAGGCGTTCCAGCTTCAAATTTATGGGGTAAATCGGCATAAGTTGTCTTTTCAAATGTAACTTCTGCGATCATTTCACCACCACCCTGATAGGGCGGTAATTTCTTTAACCAAGCTTCTTTTCCATAAAGCACTCCTACGCCTGTTGGACCACACATTTTGTGGGCCGAAACCACATAAAAATCGGCATCCAACTTTTGAACATCTGCTTTTATATGGGGACTAGATTGTGCGCCATCAATTAAAACTGCGGCACCTACTTGATGCGCTTTTTCTATGATATACTCAATGGGATTAATAGTACCTAGCGCATTTGAAATGTGGTTTACAAAAACCAGTTTCGTCTTTTCTGATAGCAACTTATCAAATTCCGACATTACCAGTTCACCGTCGTCATTCATGGGAATAACTCTTAAAACAGCTCCTGTACGCTCACATAGCATTTGCCAAGGCACAATATTACTATGATGCTCTAAAGCCGAAACGATAATCTCATCCCCTTTTTTCAATAGCGATGAAAACCCATTTGCTACTAAATTGATGCCATGGGTTGTCCCTGATGTGAAAATAATTTCATGCGCATGTTTAGCATTAAAATGACGTCGTATTTTTTCACGTGCTTGCTCGTATAAATCTGTAGCTTCTTGGCTTAACGTGTGTACGCCACGATGAATATTGGCATTGTAGTTTGAATAATATGCGACAATAACATCTATTACCTGTTTTGGCGTTTGAGAAGTTGCGGCATTATCAAAATATATTAAAGACTTCCCATTTACTTTTCGAGAGAGAATGGGAAAGTCTTTTCTAATGTTTTCTAGGTTGAACATAACAGTATGTTTAGCCCCGATAATTGTCTTTCGACTCCGCTCTTGATACATTCTATCCTTTTTTGTGTTTTTACCAAACAAATAAAATAGCGGATAGCGGGATTAGCTTCAAATAATATTTTTTAACTTCTAATTACGCTAATATTTAAAGGTCGAACCCAATATTAACGCCTAACTTCTTAGCTATAATATTAGTAATACGTTGTTTAATCTCTGGTATTTTAACCGAGCTTAAAACATTATTACTGAAGGCGTACATTAAAAGCGCTTTGGCTTCTTTTTCAGGAATCCCTCTAGACCGCATGTAAAACATAGCGGTTTCATCTAATTGACCAATGGTACACCCATGAGAACATTTCACATCATCTGCAAATATTTCCAATTGGGGCTTAGTATTTAAAGAAGCTTTATCACTTAACAAAATATTATTATTCGCTTGAAAAGCATTTGTTTTCTGTGCCAATTTTTCTACTAGAATTTTACCGTTGAAAACGCCTGAAGCACTATCATTAAAAATACCCTTGTAATCCTGATGGCTTTCACAATTTGGCTCGATATGGTGAACCAATGTATTATGATCAACATGTTGTTTACCACCAATAATTGTTACTCCTTTTAAGGTTGAATCGATACGCTCTCCATTTTGATAAAAATTAAGATTGTTTCGTGTTAATTTACCTCCAAAAGAAAACGTATGCACCGATGCAAAACTTTCTTGTTTTTGTTCAACAAAAGTATTGTCTATCAATGACGCATTGTACTGGTCGTTTTGGATTTTATAATAATCTACGATAGCACGTTTATTTGTATAAATCTCGGTGACACTATTCGTGAGCACTGGATTTTCTGTTAAACTTTGATGACGCTCAATAATTTGCACATGGCTATTCTCTCCAACCACAATTAAATTACGTGGCTGCAACAGGGTTGCAGCTTCATTTCCTGTTGAAAAATGAAGAATTTGAATAGGTTTATCTACCAGCTTATTTTTGGGTATATGAATGTAAGCGCCCTCACTTGAAAATGCAGTATTTAGGGACGTTACACTATCTTTAGTTGCTACTTTATTGAAATAGTTTTCAATAATCAAACGGTATTTTGGTTTATTCAATGCCGAAGACATCAAACAAACATCTAAACCATCATGTGTGGTTTTAGATAAGTGTGATGCATATTTTCCATCAATAAACACAATATTATAGGTGTCGATATCATGTATAAAATATTTTTTAACATCTCGGTACTCTATATTATTCTCTTTTTTTGGGAATATGCTATAATCTTGTTTTAAAACACTATTTAAAGACGTATACTTCCAAGCTTCATCTTTTCTAGTAGGAAAGCCTTTTTCTTCAAATATTTTCATAGCATTCGACCTAACACCGTGAATATACGTGTCTACTTCGACGTTATTCTCAAACGCCATAAAGGATGATACTAATTTTTCTTTTAAATCCATTTTGTTCCGTTTTCAGTTATAATCTCAGTCTTCACATAAATGAACTATGAGGAGTGAACTGTGTACTCTTTATTAAACTTTAGAATCTTTTGTTTTGAGTGAGCTTTTTGTCACCCCTATTAAAAACCAGCATTATTGGCCAGCTTCAGCTTCTTCTTTAACCCAATCATACCCTTTTTCTTCAAGCTCGTGAGCTAATTCTTTTCCGCCAGACTTTACAATACGTCCGTTATGCAAAACATGTACAAAATCTGGAACGATATAATCTAACAAACGTTGGTAATGCGTAATTATTAACACGGCATTATCTTTGCTTTTTAGTTTATTCACACCATTTGCAACGATACGAAGCGCATCGATATCCAACCCAGAATCTGTTTCATCTAGAATCGCTAATTTCGGCTCTAGCATGGCCATCTGAAAAATCTCATTTCGTTTTTTCTCACCGCCCGAGAAGCCCTCGTTTATGGATCTGGACAAAAACTTTCTGTCAATTTCCAATAATTCCGATTTCTCACGAATCATTTTAAGCATATCCTTAGCTGGCATATCTTCTAAACCTTTTGCTTTACGGGTCGCGTTAATGGCTGTTTTAATAAAGTTAGTTACAGAAACACCAGGAATCTCCACAGGATACTGAAACGACAAAAACACCCCTTTATGGGCACGTTCTTCCGCCGCTAGCTCATCAATGATTTCCTCGTTGAATTGAATACTTCCTGCAGTTACTTCGTACTCTTCTTTTCCAGCTATAACAGATGCCAACGTACTTTTACCAGAACCGTTTGGTCCCATTATGGCATGTACTTCTCCAGCTTTTATCTCAAGATTTATGCCTCTTAAAATAGCTTTATCTTCAACACTTGCGTGTAAATTATCAATTTTTAACATACTTCTTATTTAAATCTCAATATTAAAATACCTAATTCCAATACTCGTAAAAAATGGAACTCGTTTTTTGGTTGCTCAATTATTTACTTCTGTACCTTGTATGCCTCCTGCCTTTTGGGTTCGGACACCTTTACAATTTCTTTTATTTCAACTCGAAATGGCCAGCCTTCTTCATGGTCTGGTTTCGAAACAATGTGTCCTCGAATTTCCACAGGAACCATATCGGTTGCTTCTTTTTTATAGCGCTGTACTTCTTGCTCCAGTTTATGCATGTTCTCATCGACTATCACGCCATAAATCTCGGAATTCGTTTGTAAAACAGCAGCATCTGAATAATATATAAACTCGCCCTTCAAAAGCGTTAACTCATCTTTTTGCTGTGCTACCTCTACAGCTTTATCTTTATTTTTACAGCCTATAAATGCCATAAAAACGAATGCTATAAAAAGTGTTTTTTTCATTTTTAAAATTCGAGTTTATTTTTCTTTAACCATTTCTATCCAACACTTCCTTCTAAACTTATTTCCAACAGCTTTTGGGCTTCTGCAGCAAACTCCATAGGAAGTTTGTTCAACACCTCTTTACTAAAGCCGTTAACAATTAATGCGATAGCTTTCTCTGTATCGATACCACGCTGATTACAGTAAAATATTTGGTCTTCTCCAATTTTACTGGTGGTAGCCTCGTGCTCTATTATGGCTGTTTTGTTTTTTGCTTCAATATATGGAAAGGTGTGCGCTCCACATTCGTTACCCATTAACAAACTATCACATTGTGAAAAATTACGTGCATTTTCTGCTCTCGCGCTAATTTGAACTAAACCACGATAGCTATTTTGCGATTTCCCTGCAGAAATCCCTTTTGAGATAATTGTTGATTTCGTGTTTTTTCCCAAATGTATCATTTTCGTACCTGTATCGGCTTGCTGATAATTATTGGTTACGGCTATAGAATAAAACTCGCCTACCGAGTTATCGCCTTTTAGGATACAACTTGGGTATTTCCATGTTACCGCAGAACCCGTTTCCACCTGTGTCCAAGATATTTTTGCATTTTTCTCGCATATCCCTCTTTTTGTCACAAAATTAAAAACGCCACCGGTTCCTTCTGAATTTCCTGGAAACCAGTTTTGAACCGTAGAATACTTAATCTCGGCATCATCTAAAGCGATAAGCTCTACCACAGCAGCATGCAATTGGTTTTCATCTCGGCTTGGTGCCGTACATCCTTCAAGGTAACTTACATAGCTTCCTTCATCGGCAATAACCAAGGTTCTTTCAAACTGACCCGTTCCAGCTTGGTTAATCCTAAAGTAAGTAGACAGTTCCATAGGGCAACGCACCCCTTTAGGAATGTAACAAAAAGACCCATCACTAAATACGGCAGAATTCAATGCGGCATAAAAATTATCTTTTTGAGGCACTACGGTCCCTAAGTATTTTTTAACGAGGTCTGGATGCTTTTTTATAGCTTCAGAGATACTCATAAAAATAATTCCTTTCTCCCCAAGTGTTTTCTTAAAAGTTGTAGCAACCGAAACAGAGTCAATTACGACGTCCATAGCCACACCTGCTAACTTTTTTTGTTCATCCATTGAAATCCCTAATTTAGCAAAAGTGGCTAACAATTCGGGGTCAACCTCATCAAGGCTATCATATTTAGGCTTTGAGTTGGGAGCAGAATAATATGAAATTCCTTGAAAATCTGGTTTTTTATAATTCACATTTGCCCATTCCGGTTCCTCCATTTCCAGCCAGGCCCGATAGGCCTCCAGTCTCCAGTCCGTCATCCATTGTGGTTCCTCTTTCTTTTTGGAAATAGCACGCACAACATCTTCACTCAAACCATTTGGGAACGTATCTGATTCTATATCTGTATAAAAACCATATTCGTATTCTTTGGTTTTTAATTCTTCACGTAAGTCATCCTCGGTATACTTCGACATAATTCTTTCTTATTTTTATAATGAAAACGATTCGCCACAACCGCAAGTACGATTGGCGTTTGGATTATTAAAAACGAAACCTGTCCCGTTTAATCCTCCCGAATATTCGAGGGTGGTTCCTAATAAATATAAAAAACTTTTTTTGTCCACAATAATTTTTATGCCATTGTCCTCAAAAACTTTATCTTCTTCTTGATTTCCTTTATCAAACTTTAATTCATAAGACAAGCCAGAGCAACCACCACTTTTTACACCAACACGTACAAAGTCGGCAGTAGGGTCATAGCCATCGTCTTTCATAAGCTCAATAACTTTTTTTTTAGCTGTTTCAGAAACTTTTATCATATTTTTTTAATTAAATTTAGTTATGGCTTAATTATTTTTTATTAAGACAGTTTCTAAATAGGATACAAATATACAATATAAGTCATGCATTACCATAGAACCTTACATTAAATTAGCATATACCATTATAGCTTTTTGCTATCGATAAATTTGATTAAATCACATTAAAACAGACTTTTTTTCGTCAAAGAGAGGGAATATTGTAAAAAAACAGGCCAGTATTGAGTAATTTTAAGCAAATTTTTATGCCTTTTTAAAATACAACATACTTCACTAGTTTAAAAATGAAAAAAAAAAGCTTGTAATTTTTAATTCATATCAGACTTGACAAACAAATGTACCAAGGTAGATTACTTAGTTCTTTATCAAAATTCATTCAAAAAAAAAAAAACACAGACTCATTCTTCATGATGCTTTAACCTCATTATAACAACCGTAAACCTTACTGCTTTAGCAAAAACTGAAGCGACACTAAAAACATAACAATTCTTATGCAAACTCGTTAGCTAAAACAAAAATAGCTTCTTATTTTTGCAGCATGATAGAAGATAAAAATCAATCCCGTACAGATTTAAGTGATTTAGGTGAGTTTGGCCTTATCGACCACTTAACCAAAAACCTTCAAATAACACACGACTCCACCATTAAAGGGATTGGAGATGATGCAGCAGTACTCAAGTTTAACAACAAAAAAATAGTGGTCACTACAGACATGCTTGTAGAAGGCGTACACTTTGATTTGAGCTACATGCCTTTAAAACATTTGGGCTACAAGGCTATAATCGTAAATCTATCTGATGTTTACGCCATGAATGCAAAAGCTACCCATGTAACGGTTTCTATCGCCGTATCCAATCGCTTCCCCCTGGAGGCCTTAGAAGCTTTATATGAAGGTATTGAAACCGCCGCTAAACTATACAATGTTGATGTAGTAGGTGGCGACACCACATCGTCTACCACAGGCTTATTGATTTCGGTTACCGCCATTGGAGAAACAGACCATGAAGTGTACCGCTCTACTGCAAAGCCAGGGGATCTATTAGTGGTTACTGGAGATTTAGGAGCTGCCTTTATGGGACTGCAAGTACTAAAACGAGAAAAAGAAGTTTACAAAGTAAACCCTAACAATCAGCCAGACCTTGAACCCTACACTTATATTATAGAACGCCAATTAAAACCTGAGGCCCGCCAGGATATAGTGAAATTACTAAAAGATCTAGATGTAAAACCTACCGCCATGATTGATATTAGCGACGGCCTTTCTTCTGAGATTATCCACATTTGCAAACAGAGCCAAGTAGGTTGTGACTTATACGAAGACAAAATACCTCTAGACCCCCAAGTTATTTCTACCTGCGAAGAGTTCAATATCGATAGCACCACCGTAGCCTTAAATGGAGGAGAGGATTACGAGCTCCTATTTACAATTCCTCAAGAGGATTTCCCTAAAATTAAAGGAAATCCTAACGTCTCGATAATCGGACACATGAAAGAAGCTTCGGAAGGTCTGCATTTAATCACACGAGCAAACACAAAAATCCCTATAAAAGCCCAAGGATGGAAAAATTTTGAATCCTAACTCATAACATCCTAAAGTCACTTGACTGAAGCTTTTTCTTCAAAAGCAGAACAAGACCAATTCAGCTGCGTCATAACACATTTAAGCCCTTTAAGTGTTGAGATAAGTGGAGCGAACCCATAAGAGGACTCCAATATAGATCCAAAAAAGGCATCCATCGGTATAGGGCGTTGCTTTTAATACACTGAATTAGACATCACCTTTTCGTTGGCACGTTCCATTTTCTTATTATAAACACGCTCTAACGTAGCATTGATTTCCTTAAACTTAGATGTAAGTTCAATAAGGTCTCCGTTGCTATTTGTTGTAAGTTGTTTTTTACAGTTTTTACATGTATACTCCTTGACATGATTGGTCAC
This sequence comes from Mariniflexile ostreae, assembly GCF_042427585.1. Taxonomy (NCBI): domain Bacteria; kingdom Pseudomonadati; phylum Bacteroidota; class Flavobacteriia; order Flavobacteriales; family Flavobacteriaceae; genus Mariniflexile; species Mariniflexile ostreae. The sequence continues at coordinate 16,022 of NZ_JBHMFC010000013.1, forward strand.
TTTTTTTGTAACCTGATAATCATGCCCTAAGAGACTACAATACATAGCAGGGATAAAAGCAGGTTTTTTAGTAGTATTTTTCATTGTGGTTGGTTTAATGTCGTATAAACATACATGTTTTATTTATAAACACGACAAAAAGCTATATTTTTTCGATGAAATGCATTATATTTCGTGCAAACCTATCCTTGTTCTCTATATGGCTCATATGCCCATCAGGAAACTCTACGAACCCCACATCTTTATGCCCGACCTCATCTACCAAATCCTCAAAAGATAAAATCGGATCTTTTTTACCCACCATCATTACTTTCTCACAATTAGGTGTATCCAAAACAAAACCTCTATCCGTTCTTATTTTCATGCCTTCCAATGCTGCAAGAACACCCTGCAAAGACATCTTTAACGCTTCATTTTTCAATAACTCGATTTCTTTAGAAAAAAATCGCCTATTCTTAGGTCTAAATAAATTAGCAATAGCCAGTCTGATAAACATTTTATGATTCTGTTTCACAGCTAAAATGGCCCTCTCACGATTTTGCCTTCGAGCTTCGCTATCTGCCCTAGAGGTAGAATTAAGCAAACAGAGCCCCATTACTTTATAAGGATATTTTTCTGCATACGCGAGCGCCACATACCCCCCCATAGAATGCCCAATACATATAGACTTAGAAATCGTTAAGTGTTCCAGAACAGCTTCTACGGCATCGGCCATCAATTCCATCGTGTGGATATTGCCCAAACACCCCGTCTGGCCATGCCCTAATAAATCCACACAAACAACACGATTACGTTTTGAGATTTCAGAAATAAAAGGCTCCCATATTCTTGAAGTCTCTAAAAAACCATGCAAAAAAACGACAGCCTTCCCTTTGCCTCTATCGGTAAAAAAAATATCGATGCCCTTATATGGTAAAATCATAAAACTAGAATTGAGGTACAAAGATATAAGCATAGTTTTAATAAACTAAACAAATCAATTTCTAAGATTTAATAGATTTTGATCATACTCATAATTTTCAATGAATGTTTCCGACTAAAGCTTAAATTCTAGTTTAAGAAATGGCAGAACAACACATCTCATCACTAACCTATAATAATGTTTTTTCTTTAAGCGTGATTGATTTTGAAAAAGCATGTACGATTAGTAAACCTGAACAAATAGACACCTATAGCATCTATTGGATAAAAGACGGAAAAGGGACTTATAGTATCGATTTTGAAAGCTATACTTTCGATGGTCAAGTTTTATTCTTTTTATCACCAGGACAAGTGTTTTTAGTAAATTCTGAAAAAATTAAATCTGCATACAAGCTCTCATTCACATCAGATTTTTACTGTATTCAAACGCATGACAAAGAAGTGGCTTGCAATGGACTACTATTTAATAATGTTTACCAAACACCTTCTATAAAACCCAATGAACAAGATTCCAGAAAGCTAAATGCTATTATCAAAAATCTTATAGAAGAGTTTAATAATGACGAAGCTGCCCAATACGATATGCTACAGACCTATTTAAAGCAATTTATCATTTATGCCGTTAGAATAAACAGCAATTTTAAAGTTGTTAAAGACGATACTGAAACCAAACTTTTTAAAGACTTCAGCACTTTGGTGGAGATGAATTACAAAACTATGCACGCCGTTTCAGATTACGCTTTACGATTGGGGGTTTCGCCAAAAACCCTGTCGAAACATTTCAAAAAGGCAGGCAAAGGGACTCCTAGTAACTATATAAAAAAAAGGATTATTTTAGAAGCAAAGCGTCAACTTTTATACAGTAGTGACTCTGTAAAAAGCATTGCTTACAGCTTAGGCTTTAATGATGCCGCATACTTTACGCGTTTCTTCACTAAATTAACGTCCAAATCGCCACTTCTATTCAAAAAAGAACAATAAAGCAAACAACATCATATTGCTCTACTTCTTTTAGCACTCTCCACAGTTTCTAATACAGGATAAAGTACGCTATCCAATCATTAGGAACCTTTGTCCATTTTTTTAAGGCACGTTAGCACGCATCTTTGCATAGCAAACAAGAAAGTATAATTAAAAATTATCAACTATGAGTACACGAATTAAAACTTTAAACCCAGAAACAACTAGCGGGCCATCTAAAGAATTATTTGACTCCGTTCAAAAAAAGTTGGGTTTCATTCCTAATTTAATAAAAGTTCTAGGAAACTCACCAGCCACACTACAGACCTATTTATCATTAAGCGACCTTACTGCAAGTGGCAATTTCAGCAATAAATATAGAGAACAACTGGCACTCGCTATAGCAGAAGAAAACAAGTGCAACTACTGTCTATCTGCACATACTGCTATTGGAAAAATGAACGGCTTAACCGAAGAACAAATAAAACAAAGCAGAAGAGGTTTAGCAGACGACGCAAAAGCACAGACTGGATTAGAATTCGCAAAAATTATTACAGCAAATAGAGGACAAGTATCTGATGATGACATAAAAACCATTAAAGCTGCTGGATATAACGATAGCGATATCTTAGAGATTGTATTACATGTTGTTTCTAACACGCTTACCAATTATGTAAACCATATTGCCCAAACCGAAGTAGATTTCCCTAATGTTGAAGCAGGTACATTTTAAAATCAAATTATTAACCATAAATCATATTAAAAATGAAAAAAGCAATTGCCGTAGTACTATTAGTTGTTGGAATTAATTTTTCTGCACAAGCACAAGAAGTAAAAACAATTTCCTTAGAACAAACAAAAGGTGCATTTGTACAAGAATCACTTACTTTAGAAGAAGGAACCTATGTCTTTGAAATCGCCAATAAAAATGTAGGCCATGACATTGGTTTTGTATTAGCTCCTAAAGGAAAACCAGAAGAAGCACATCATATTAAAGATGCATATGTAACGAAAACAGTCGCTACAAATTCAAAAGAAAAATCAAAAGAAGTGACACTGAAAAAAGGAGAGTATATTTATTTCTGTCCTTTAAACCCAACACCAGAATACACGTTAATCGTTAAGTAACACGTTTTTTTAACACAATACTGAGGTAAGCTGGCATGTTGCTCGCTTACCTTTTTATTTAGTTAAACTTTCACTCGTTTTATTGCTGTAAACGCCTTATCAACATACTCTTCCTCCACTAAAATAGTAAACTCATTCGTGGTAGATAACACCTCGTAAAGCACTACACCTTCCCAAGCCAAACGTTTAAAAAAATGATAATACAACCCCGCAATCTTAGAATTGTTTTCGGGTAAATTTATAGTAATCGCAGATAGCCCATTTTGCACGGCGATAAAGGTCTCACTTTTTAAATGCGCGTCTATAAAGCCACTTAAACTACTAGACACAATAATATTGCTCTCATGAACACCTCTTGTAAACGTATAAAACAGTTTAGGTTCATTATTAATCATTTTTAAAATTTCGGAATGATTGGCTATAAGCGTATCCGAGTTTTTAACGGTATAATCGGTTAAATTAGATCGCAACGTAATATCGCCCAAATTCTGGATGGCTTTTTTCATTTTAACAGAATTTGATAAGGTGGGTGGCGGACTATAGCGCCTTAAAGCCATCATTATAGCTCCAGGTTTCACATCTTTTTTAAGCATTTTACTAATAGGCTCGGTAAGCTCCAAAGCCAATGCGCTATAATTAATAATATTGCGAGATAATGCTTCTTCTAAAAAAGGTTGTGAAATTAAAATATCTTCGACACAATTTGATACGGTTCTCATGTTAAATATTTAACAATTTGTGCAAAAATAATCTTTTTTTTTAATAAATATCATTATTCCAATAATCTAACATAATTTTACCATCTTATTATTTATATAAATTCGATATATGAAAGTATTAAAATTTGGTGGCACCTCAGTGGGCTCTGTAAAAAACATGGCTAATGTAAAAAACATCATCCATGATGGTTCTAAAAAAGTGATTGTTCTTTCTGCCATGTCGGGCACAACAAATGCTTTACTCTCAATTGCAGAAAGCATCACTAATAAAAACACAAATGAAGCAACCGAAAAAATAAACACCTTACACGACACATATTTTACGGTTATAGATGAGCTTTTAGTGCATGACCATTTAAATAAGCAAACCAAAGACTACATTAGCTCTGTTTTTAATCTTTTAACAACACATACACATAAAGCACCTTCTGCTTTACTTAACAATGAAATTGTTGCCCAGGGCGAATTAATGTCTACATATATGTTTAATGCGTATCTAAAGCAAGAAGGCATAGATTCTACATTATTGCCTGCATTAGATTTTATGCGTATCAATAAAGTGAAAGAGCCAGACATGGAAAGCATCAAAAGAAACCTTAAAGAGGTTATGGATCGTGTACCAGAGGCTACCATATATATTACACAAGGATTTATTTGTTTAGACGATAAAGGGAACATATCCAACCTACAACGTGGTGGAAGCGATTATACAGCCACAATTATAGGCGCCGCCATTAAAGCAGAAGAGGTACAGATTTGGACAGATATTGACGGGATGCACAATAACGATCCTAGATATGTAAACAACACAAACCCCATTTCTGACCTGTGCTATGATGAAGCGGCAGAGTTAGCTTATTTTGGCGCTAAAATACTGCATCCACAAACCGTATTACCAGTTAGAGAAGACCATATTCCGGTACGCTTAAAAAACACTATGAATCCAGAGTGCTACGGCACCCGCATTACTAGTGATGCTACAGAAAATGGCATCAAGGCAATTGCTGCAAAAGACGGCATTACCGCCATAAAAATCAAATCTGGCCGCATGCTTCTAGCACATGGTTTCCTGAAAAAAATATTTGAAATATTTGAAACCTACGAGACCTCCATAGACATGATCACCACCTCGGAAGTTGCTGTTTCGGTAACTATTGATGACGAAAAGAACCTAGATAAGATAATTGCTGCACTAGAGGCATTCGCCACTATTGAAGTGGACAAAAATCAAAGCATTATATGCCTAGTAGGCCACGCCATTGTAAACCATGACGAAACCTATAAATTGTTTCAAATCTTGAAAGATGTAAAAATCAGAATGATTTCGTATGGCGGAAGCAAAAACAATATTTCACTATTGGTAGATTCAAAAAACAAAATCGAGACCTTACAAAAACTAAATGATTATATATTTGAATTAGCTCACCAATAAATCAGTTACTTTTCATAAAGGCAATCAATAAGGGGCGATTTTAAAAAAACGCCCCTTATTGATTTTATGCATTCATAAGGGTTTCTATCTCTTCTATTTCAATAGGAATATTCCGCATTAAATTAAAAGGCTCTCCCGTTTCTTGAACCACAACATCGTCCTCCAAACGAATACCAAATCCTTCCTGGGGAATATAAATTGCAGGCTCTATCGTAAACACCATATTCGCTTGCATTGGCTCTGTAATTATGCCATAATCGTGAGTATCCAAACCAAGATGATGACTTGTGCCGTGCATAAAGTACTTTTTATAGGCAGGCCAATCTGGGTTCTCGTTTTGGACATCTGCTTTATCAAGCAGGTTAAGACCCAATAATTCAGAAGTCATAATTTTACCAACCTCTGCATGATATGTTGGCAAATCGTTGCCAGGAACCAACATTTTCGCAGCCTCTTTTTTAACCCTATTTACAGCATTATAAACCTCCTTTTGTCTTTCGCTAAAACGCCCCGAAACAGGAATGGTACGCGTCATGTCACTAGAATAGTTTGCATATTCTGCGGCAAGGTCCATTAAAATCAAATCACCGGCTTTACATTGCTTGTTGTTTTCAACGTAATGCAACACATTGGCATTATTACCCGAAGCAATTATAGGCGTATACGCAAACTTTCTAGAGCGGTTTTTTATAAACTCGTGAATAAACTCCGCTTCAATTTCATACTCCCAAACATTAGGTTTTACAAAATCTAAAATTCTACGAAATCCTTTTTCAGTAATATCACACGCCTGCTGTATCAAATCAATTTCAAGAGGATTTTTCACAGCGCGCAGTCGTTGTAAAATAGGATTGCTTTTAGCAACCGCATGTGCAGGATAAGTTTTTTTCAACCATTTAACAAAACGATCTTCCCTAGTTTCAGTTTCTATATTCGCTCTGTAATGCTCGTTAGTATTAATAAAGACCGTATCACATTGCGACATAATCTCATGAAATACTTTATTCATATCTGTTAACCAATACACGGTTTTAATACCTGAAGTCTCAAAGGCCTTTTCCTTCGTTAGCTTTTCTCCTTCCCAAATAGCAATATGCGCATTGGTTTCTTTTAAAAAAAGAATTTCTCGGTGTTTTTCATTTGGACAATCAGGAAACAGTACTAAAACACTCTCTTCTTGATCAACTCCACTAAGATAAAAAATATCACGATGCTGCTCAAAAGGCATCGTACTATCGGCGCCTGTTGGATAAATATCGTTGGAATTAAAAACAGCTAAACTATTGGCTTTCATTTTACTACAAAACGCCCCCCTATTTTTTATAAAAAGAGAACGGTCTATTAAATGGTATTTCATGATGCTTATATTTTAAGACTCATAAAAGTACTAAATCTAAATAAACTTATATTATAATTTATTATATTTGATAGAATTGCTTTTTTTCAAAGAAAAACAATCCAAATATTCCCCAAACTATCCTGCCTCATTTCCATCTGTGTTACTTTTTTTTACTCTCAATTTATTAATCCATTAAAAAAAAACTCTCATGAAAAACACTACCCTCATAGTCCTTTTTGCCGTTTTGCTTTTTACAACTTCTACAACCTCTGCCCAAGTGGCTTTAAAGGAACTCTCTTTAAAAGAACAAATTGAAAATGCTAACCTAGTACTGGAAGGTCGGGTCATTTCCAAAAAGTCTTTCTGGTCTAATCATGTTATTTACACAGCAAACACCGTAGAGGTTTACAAAACTTTTAAAGGCCAAGCCCCTAAAACTGTAGATGTATTAACCCTAGGCGGCACTGTTGGCCTTCAAGCTCTAAAGGTATCCTCTAGCTTAACGCTAAATATTGGAGATATTGGTGTTTTTACGTTAAACCATACGGCTACAGCTCAAAAATCCAGTACGACAAAATACAAGCCCCATGCTGCTGTTCAAGGGTTTTACAAGTACAATTTATATGATGATGTTGCCGTAAATCCTTTCCACACCAAACAAGGTATTACAGATTCCTTTTATCGTGAAATCATGACCCACACCAAATCTGGGTTTACGGAAACTTCCGTTTTTAATGTCAAAACCATACAATCTAAGTTAGCCCAAAGCAAAAACACATTAGCACCCAGTGCCATTATTTTTAGTCCAACCTCTATCTCTGCAGGCACTAAATCTATTCTCACGATAACCATCCCACCAAGAAACACAGGAACAGGTTTCGGTAACATTAAAGGCAAAGTGTCTTTTGAAAATGCCGATAATGGCGGACTTGATTATATTGATGCCCTAAATACCCAAATAACATCATGGTCTAATACTGCTATAACCGTAGAAGTACCTTCCAATGCCGGAACGGGTAAAGTACTTGTTAAAAATGCCGATAATACCATGAGTGTTTCTAACACCAACTTAATTATAACCTTTGCAGAAGAAAACGTAGTATACGACCCAGACGACCAAACTGAAATTGGTGGGAGCAACGGCGCATTGCCAGCAAGAGCCTACAGAGTCCAACATATTAACGAAAACGGTAATGGAGGTTACACCTTTCAAATGAACACACGCTTCGATGCCAATACAGAAGCTAAAGCTGCATTTGAGAAAGCCCTAGAATCCTGGCGCTGTACCACAAGGATTAATTGGACCTTAGGCCCTGTAACACCAGTAGACGAGGTTACTTTTGAAAGTAGGCAGGCGCAACAAGCCCAGTCTATTAATATTGTTAGATTTGATAATGGTGATGAATTGGACAACAGTATTCTTGGCCAATGCTATTCTTGGTATAAAGGCTGTGAGTTAAGCAATGGTACATTTGTTTGGTATGTTGCAGAGATGGACTTGGTTTTCAATGATAATGTTAATTGGAATTTCGGCCCCCAGAGCACCATCCAATCTTCTGGAAATTATGATTTTGAAAGCATTGCACTTCATGAACTCGGCCATGCGCACCAGTTGGCACATGTTATTGATACAAATCCTATAAACGACAACAGTAACGATGTTATGCATTACGCCTTACAGTTTAAAGAAGATCAGCGTGTTTTAGCCAACATCAATATTTCGGCTGCAAGCGGGATCCAAAACAGGAGCACAACAACTAAAGTCTGCAACCTCCCGTTAATGATTAACTATTCGGCGAGTTGCACTTTAGGTTTAGATGAAAGCACATTGAAGGATATTATAGAAATCTATCCAAATCCGACTAAAGGCGAACTATTTATAAGCAGTCCTAGCACCATCACCATCAAAAACATATTTATTTACGATGTGAGCGGAAGACTTATGTCTAAACAAAACCTTCCAAACCAAGCCCCTTTACATACACTTCATTTAAACAACTTTACAAAAGGGATTTATTTTATAAAGTTCCAATCGGAAGCGACTTTTATCACCAAAAAAATTATTTTAGAGTGATCTTTATACAAGAACTCAATAGCATAAAATCCGAGCACATAAAATGTCTTCGGGTTTTATAATTAAAACCCCCTCTAACTCGCCCATTAACACCTATTAACAAGCGACTTACAACAAAACCAAATCAAAAACAGACAGATACAAACCGACCACACAACTTCTTTAAAGTCATTCTAAATAGCAAAAACATGACATTTGTTAGTTGTCTATAACCTCTTCCTGTCCTACCTTTGTAGTAATCTTAAAATAACTACAAAAAAATGAGCGGATTTTTTAAATCTTCGATTGGAAGAAAAGTAGCCATGGCGCTTTCGGCTTTTTTCCTTATGTTTTTCTTAATTATCCATTTAGCGGTAAACATCACATCATTATTTAGTGAAGATTTGTTTAACGAATTATCACACTTTATGGGCACAAATCCGTTAGTACAGTTTGCTTTGCAGCCTGTTTTGATATTTGGTGTTATATTCCATTTTGTGATGGGCTTTATATTGGAAATTAGAAATCAAAAAGCCAGAAACATTGCTTATGTAAAAAACAATGGCGCGGCAAATTCCACTTGGATGAGCAGGAACATGATTTACAGTGGACTGGTAATTTTAGCATTTCTTGTGCTTCACTTCATAGATTTCTGGATTCCAGAAATTAACACCAAATATGTCGCTGGAGATATGTCTGGAATGCACGATGGTGAATTTAGATATTTCCCAGAGATGGTAGCCAAATTCCATAGCCACCTTAGAACTATTGCTTATGTAGTTTCATTTATCTTATTAGGCCTGCATTTAGTGCATGGTTTTAATTCTGCTTTTCAGTCTATGGGAATTACCGCAGGCAGAAAGAAAACATTAAAAACTATAGGAAAAGCCTATTCCATTTTAATCCCGTTAGGGTTTATTATTATTGCGCTTTTTCATCATTTAAAATACGTTTTATCATAGATATGGCAATGTTAGACTCAAAAGTACCGGAAGGTTCCATTGAAAATAAATGGACCGATTATAAGAATCACATCAATTTAGTTAACCCTGCAAATAAGCGTCATATAGACATTATTGTAGTAGGTACTGGCTTGGCTGGTGGTGCTGCTGCTGCAACTTTGGCTGAGTTAGGCTATAACGTAAAAGCATTCGCTTATCAAGATTCGCCACGTCGCGCACACTCTATTGCGGCGCAAGGCGGTATCAATGCCGCTAAAAATTACCAAGGTGATGGCGATTCAACATATCGTTTATTTTATGATACCGTAAAAGGTGGCGATTACCGCTCTCGTGAAGCCAACGTTTATCGTTTAGCTGAAGTATCTGCAAATATTATTGATCAATGTGTGGCTCAAGGGGTTCCTTTTGCTCGTGATTATGGTGGATTGCTAGATAACCGTTCATTTGGTGGTGTATTGGTCTCTCGAACTTTTTATGCCAAGGGACAAACAGGGCAACAGCTTTTATTAGGATGTTACTCTGCCATGAACCGTCAAATTGCTCGTGGTAAAATCGAGATGTTTAACCGTCACGAAATGCTTGATGTTGTTAAAATTGACGGAAAAGCTAGAGGTATTATTGCCCGTGACTTAATTACGGGAGAAATTGAACGTCACTCGGCCCATGCTGTTGTAATTGCAACTGGAGGGTACGGAAACGTGTATTTCCTTTCTACAAATGCAATGGGTAGCAACGCTACTGCTGCTTGGAAAATACATAAAAAAGGCGCCTTTTTCGCAAACCCTTGTTTTACTCAAATTCACCCCACGTGTATTCCTAGATCTGGAGATTACCAGTCTAAACTAACACTAATGTCTGAATCTTTGCGAAACGATGGCCGTATTTGGGTACCTGCAAAAATAGAAGATGCTAAAGCCATTCAACAAAATAAATTAAAACCCACGCAAATAGCTGAAGAAGACAGAGATTATTTCCTAGAACGTCGCTACCCTGCTTTTGGTAACCTAGTGCCACGTGATGTGGCTTCTAGAGCCGCTAAAGAACGTTGCGACGCTGGCTTTGGAGTAAATGCTACTGGAGAAGCTGTCTATCTAGATTTTGCTAACGCTATTGAACGCTACGGCAAAATAGAAGCTAAAGTCCATAATATTACAAATGCTTCAAAAGAAAAAATATATGCTTTAGGGAAAGCTATCGTTGAAGAGAAATATGGAAACTTATTCCAAATGTACGAGAAAATCGTCGACCAAAACCCATACGAAACCCCTATGATGATTTACCCTGCAACGCATTATACTATGGGCGGTATTTGGGTCGATTATAATTTAATGACTACAGTGGATGGTCTATACTGTATAGGTGAAGCTAACTTCTCCGACCATGGCGCTAACCGACTTGGAGCCTCAGCTCTAATGCAAGGTTTGGCCGACGGGTACTTTATACTGCCATATACCATTGGAGATTATTTATCTAATGATATTAGAACTGGGAAAATCCCAACAGACACTAAAGAGTTTGATGAGGTTGAAAAAGAGGTTAAAGACCGTATTGATTTCTTCATTAATAATAAAGGAACCAAAACAGTAGACTACTTCCATAAAAAACTTGGAAAAGTGATGTGGGACAAAGTAGGAATGGCTAGAAACGCAAAAGGACTCACCGAAGCTATGGCAGAGATTAAAGCCATTCGTGAAGAGTTCTGGAAAGATGTGAAAGTGCCAGGTTCTGCTAATGAGATGAACCCAGAGCTTGAAAAAGCGGGACGAGTGGCAGACTTCTTAGAGCTAGGAGAACTATTCGCTAAAGATGCTTTAGTAAGAGAAGAATCTTGTGGCGGACATTTTAGAGAAGAATCTGCCGAAACAGATGGCCCTCAAAAAGGCGAAGCAAAGCGTAATGATGCCGATTTCGCATTTGTCTCTGCTTGGGAATATAAAGGTGAACCTGCAGATGCTGTTTTACATAAAGAAGAATTAGAATTTAAAGATATTGAGCTGAAACAACGTTCATACAAATAAGATAAGATTGACATTATGAATTTAACACTTAAAATTTGGAGACAAAAAGACTCAAATACAAAGGGTCAAATGGTCGATTACAAAGTAACTGATATTTCAGAACATATGTCTTTTCTTGAAATGATGGATGTTTTGAACGAACAATTAGTTAATAGCGACCAAGAACCTATTGCTTTTGATCATGATTGTCGTGAAGGTATTTGTGGCATGTGCTCGCTTCATATTAATGGAGAAGCTCATGGTCCCGACAGGGGCATTACCACTTGCCAGTTGCACATGCGTTCGTTTAAGGATGGCGATACTATTACTATTGAGCCATGGAGAGCAGCCGCGTTCCCTGTTATTAAAGATTTAATAGTAGACCGCATGGCTTTTGAACGTATACAGCAAGCAGGCGGGTACATTTCTGTAAACACCTCTGGAAATACACAAGACGCTAACGCAATTCCCATTTCAAAACACAACGCAGACGAAGCGATGGATGCTGCGGCCTGTATAGGATGTGGCGCCTGTGTAGCAAGTTGTAAAAACTCCTCTGCTATGTTGTTTGTTAGTGCTAAAGTTTCGCAATTTGCATTATTACCACAAGGACAAATTGAAGCCGCAGATCGTGTAAAAAATATGGTCGCACAAATGGATTTAGAAGGCTTTGGTAATTGCACCAATACCGGAGCTTGTGAAGTAGAATGTCCTAAAGGCATTTCTTTAGATAACATTGCAAGAATGAACCGAGAATTAATGAAAGCTAGTTTATCGTAACGAAACGGCCTTATTTTATAAAGCATAAAAACCTAAGCTCTAGCTTAGGTTTTTTGTTTTAATTTAGCAATCAAATTTTCGAAATGAACACATGTTATAGCTACATACTCTTGTTAGTATGTCTTTCTTTAAATATAAATAAAGCTAGTGCACAAAACCCTGTTATTGGCGATAGCCTATTTAGTGCTACCAATTTATTAAAACATATTGAGCTATTATCATCCGATCAGTTTGAAGGCAGGCGCACCGGCTCTAACGGAGGGATTAAGGCTCAAAAACACATCATCGACCAATTTATTGACTTACAAGTACTCCCATTAGGAAAAAGCTACGAGCAACCCTTTAAGTTCGTTGACAAAAGAAAAACCTACCACGCTACCAATATTCTTGGATATATTAAAGGCACAACCCTACCCGAAAAATATATTGTTATTAGTGCTCATTTTGACCATGAAGGGATAAAAAATGGACACATATATAATGGAGCAGACGACAATGCTTCGGGAGTAAGCGCCCTGTTCAGTTTTGCTGAATATTTTAAGAGCCATCCCCCAAAACACTCCGTAATTCTAGCCGCTTTTGATGGTGAGGAATTGGACTTACAAGGTTCTAAATTTTTTATAAAAAATCCTATAGTGCCTTTAAAAAACTTGATAGTTAACCTGAATATGGATATGATTAGTCGAAGCGACAACCATATTTTATTTGCCGTAGGAACACATTATAATACGTTACTAAAAGAAATCGTTAAAAACACACAAACACCAGAAAACATCATACTGGCTACGGGCCATGATGGGGCAGATGTCCAAGAAAATTGGACACATGCCTCAGACCATAGTTCTTTTCATAAAAAAAACATTCCTTTTTTATATTTTGGGGTAGAAGACCATAAAGATTACCATAAACCAACGGATGATTACGAAAACATCCAGCCCGATTTTTATATTAATGCGGTAAAAACTATTATTGAAGTCTTTAAAAATATAGATAATTCCACGCTATAATACAGCATTAAAAAAAAAGGATTTTACATAAAATGTGTTAATATTAGTGGCCATGCCCTCCTTCACTATCATTTAATAACATACTAGTACCTCTTATTAATATTTGGTGTTCCTTTAATGCTTCTGCATTTAAAACTTCTACAAAATTTTCATTCTCTCTTCCTGTTTCAACCTTAATTTTTCTAAAATGAAATCCTGAAGCATCTGCTTCCTCTTGAACTATAACGAAAAAATCATCCTCTAGCGCTATAACAGCTTCTTTTGGAAGGCCTAAAACTTTAGCACTATCTATTATAATGTCTGCCTCTACAAACATACCCAATATAAAATGAGCCTCATTAGTGTCTACATGACCGTGTATTTTCACCCTTCTACTCTGTTCATCTATAGTCGTTCCTACTAAATGCACTTCGGCATTATAAGTTTCCTTAGAAGATTCTGGAATCTTAAACTGAATCTTTTGACCTTTTTTAATTTTTAAAATATCTTTTTCAAAAACAGACAATTCTAAATGGATATGAGCCGTATCCACCAGCTCTAAAATCACATCACTTGGCGACACATAACTGCCATTACTTACATTCATTTTGGTTACAAAACCATCGATAGCCGCATAAATATTAATAGTTGAAGAGATGTTTCCCTGTTCAACATTTATGGGATCAAGATGCATCATCTGCAACTTTTTACGTAAGCCATTATAATGTGCCAAGTTGCTTTTATAAACACTTTCTGCTTTTAAATAACTTTTCTCTGAAGTGATTTTTTCCTCAAACAAGGTTTTCTGTCGCTCAAATTCAGACTTCAAATAATGCAACTGCTCTGCTACTTCTAAATAATTTTGTTGAATTTCTATATATTCAATGTTTTTAAGCGTCACTAAAAGCTGTCCTTTTTTTACTCTATCACCAATTAACAAAGGTGTTTTAGAAATATACCCGCCAACCATGGTCGCAATACTAGATTTGCTATGTGGCGGCACATCAATCATGCCGCTAGCTTTTATAATGGTGTTGAAATCGAATGCTGTTAAACTGCCAAGAGCCATCTGCTCCCCTTCAAATTGTGCTTGACTTATAACTATTTTATCGGTATGAGTATCGGTTTCGATAACACTCTCCTCTGTTTTTTCTGAATTTCCACAGGCTATTAAAACCATTGAAAATAATAACATATATATCTTTTTCATTTTTATAAAATTAAATAGTTGATGCGGATTACCGTTTGGTTGTACTGGTTGAGTTGGTCTAAATAACTAAGCTGAATCTCTTTAGCTGTTTCAATGCTTTGAATGTATTGAAAGAAGTCAATTTCTCCGGATTTAAAACTACGTTCTGCCGTTTTTATAATTTCTTCTGAAAGATTTCTGCCTTGAGCCTCATAATAGTTGATCGCTTCATCGTATTGCTGAAGTTTTGCTAATAGCGCCTGATGCTCGGCATGTAGTTTTATTTTATAATCTTGTTGCTGAACCTCTACCATATCCTGCGCTATATTTGAGGCCTTTATTTTAGAGGCATGACCACTAAAAAATAAGGGGATTTTTAACCCTAATTGATAGCCGTTTATATGCGCATTTAAGGTGTTATTTGTTCCCTGAAAGTACTCCAGACTTATGTCGGGCAAGAGACTCTGTTTTTCTTGTTGATGCAGGGCTTTATAGTAGTTTTTTGAGTTTTCATAATACTGCATCCCCAAATTGTTTTCTATTGAAATCGTTTTTAGTTCCAATTTTTTTAAAGGCACATCCACAATCGATAAAGCTTCTATTTGTACTAATTTTTGAAGCACTGTTTCTGCTAAAACAACATCTTGCTGAGATTGTTTGTAAACCGTTTCCAATTGCTTTTGTTTAGATTTAGCACTTATCATTTCCAAATAATTGGTTTCGCCCAACTCGAAACGGCGTTCGGCTGCGTTAGAGAAATTGGAATATAAACGATCTAGGGCATAAAGCATCTTCATTTTATTTCTGGCATAAACAAGGTTAAAGTATGCAGCATAAACATCACGTTTTAACGTTTGCAACTCCATGTTGTAATTAGATTTTTGAAGATTAAATTTCGTTTTACTCACCTTTTTATCAGCAAAATAAACCGTGGGAAATCTAAAATCCTGTGAAATCCCAAACACCTGCAATGGTTTTCCGTTTATGGCTAGATTACTTTCGTCATAATTATAATAAACCGCAGTTTTATCGAAATTAAAGGCACTGTTTATTAAGGCACTAGCTTCATCCGACTTAAGCCGATTCGCTTTTAAATGGGCATTATTCTCAATAGCCAAATCTATAGTCTCCTCAACGGTTAAAGGTTTATTTTGCGCATTCATGTTTAATGAAAACAAAATAACAACTAATGAAACGAGTGTTTTTTTATGCATTTTAATTTCAGTTTTTTTCTCAAACCAAGCGTATAAAACAGGCAACACCACCAGTGTTAAGACCGTTGCTGTTACCAAGCCCCCAATAACCACTGTTGCTAGGGGACGTTGTACCTCGGCGCCTGCATTTGTAGAAATGGCCATGGGCAAGAAACCTAGAGCCGCAGCAGAAGCCGTTAATAAAACGGGCCTCAACCGTTCTGTTGCCCCTCTTTTTACGCGTTCATTTATATTTAATACACCTTCCCTTTTAAGTTCTTTAAAGTGTTCAATTAACACAATGCCATTAAGAACGGCGATACCAAAAAGGGCGATAAACCCAACACCAGCAGAAATACTAAACGGCATGTCACGAAACCACAATAGAAACACACCCCCTACTGCGGCAAGCGGAATAGCAGAATACACCATAAGCGCCTCTTTAACAGAGCCCAAGGCAAAATGGAGCAGGATGAAGATAAGGACAAGTGCCACAGGCACTGCGACCAACAAACGGTCTTTGGCGCTTTGAAGATTTTCAAATTGGCCACCATACGTAATACTGTAGCCCGAAGGTAATATTAGGTTGTTTTTAATAATATCTTGCACCTCATCAACTACAGATTGTAAGTCTCGATTTCTAACATTTACCCCCACTACAATTCTTCGTTTCGTATCGTCCCTTGATATTTGCGCCGGTCCTGTAGTATATTTTATTTCGGCCAATTCACTTAAAGGAATCTTTGCGCCGTTTGGGATATCTACATATAAGTTCTGGAGGTTTTCTATATTAGAACGATGTGCTTTGTCCAATCTCAGCACCATATCAAAACGCTTTTCTCCTTCAAAAACAGTCCCTACCGCGGCTCCCGCAAACCCCATAGAAATCAATTGGTTTACATCTGAAATATTAAGCCCATAACGGGCTATTTTATTTCTATTGAAGGTAACGCTCATTTGTGGCAAACCCTCTATTTTCTCTACAATAATATCTGAAGCTCCTTCTACATCTTGGATGAGCAGTTTTATCTCATTCGCTTTATGGGCTAAAACCGACAAATCTTCCCCAAATATCTTGATAGCTACATCGGCTCTTACCCCAGTTATCAACTCATTAAAACGCATCTCTATGGGTTGGGTAAATTCCACTTCCATTCCTGGAATAACGGCCAATGCTTCTTTAAACTTATCTGCCAATTCATTTTTACTATCTGCAGATACCCATTCTTTTTTAGGTCTTAATTTAATAATCACATCACTTTCTTCCATAGACATGGGGTCCGTTGGCACTTCAGCAGCCCCAATTCTACTCACCACTTGCTCTACCTCTGGAAAGTTATCTAAAAGTATTTTTTCTATTTTCGTCGTAATTTCTATAGTTTTCCCTAAGGACGTCCCTGTTTTCAAAACCGGTTGGATCACAAAATCGCCTTCATCTAAGGTCGGCACAAACTCTCCCCCCATTACACTAAATACCCAAACGCTTAAAGCCAGTAAAAAACCTGAAAATGCAACTACTATTTTTTTACGTTCTAAAGCCCAGTCAATAATAGGATTATAAAGTTTGGTAAAAAAGCGCATTATCCTAACCGAGATGTTTTTATCGCTCTGCTTATTAGGCTTTAAAAACATCGATGAAACTACTGGCACATAGGTTAAGCAAAAAATCATAGCCCCAACCAAGGCAAAACTAAAGGTTAATGCCATGGGTCTAAACATTTTTCCTTCCACACCGCTTAATGAGAGAATAGGAATAAAAACGATAAGAATTATAAGTTGTCCAAATATGGCAGAATTCATCATTTTAGATGAACTTTTTAATGTAATCGTATCAATTTGAGACTGCTGCTCCCCTTTAGAAGATGCTTTAATTTTTAAACTTTGCGCAGTGATTTGAAACGCTATATACTCCACTATAATAACAGCACCATCAATGATAATACCAAAATCGATAGCACCTAAGCTCATTAAATTGGCATCAATACCAAAAATATTCATGGCAGAAATGGCAAACAACAAGCTTAAAGGAATTACCGAAGCCACCACAAGTCCTGATCTTAAATTACCTAAAAGCAGCACCACTACAAATATAACGATGAGGGATCCCAATATTAAATTTTCTGCAATTGTAAATGTTGTTTTCTCTATAAGCTCACTGCGTTCTAGAAAACCATTGATATAAACGCCTTCTGGCAAAGTGTTTTGAATGGATGCGATGCGTTCTTTAACCGCATCGATAACTTTTTTTGAGTCTCCATCTTTTAACATCATAATCTGGCCGAGCACTTTTTCGCCCTCACCATTTCCTGTTATGGCACCAAAGCGTGTTGCACTACCAAAATCTACAGTTGCTATATCCTTTATAAAAATCGGCACACCGTCGTGCTTAACCACAATGTTCTCTATATCTTTTAAAGAGTTTACCAAACCTTCACCACGGATAAAAAAAGCCTGATTGCCTTTTTCAATATAACCACCGCCTGCAATACTATTGTTTTTTTCTAAAGCATTAAGAATATCGGCATAAGCTATATTCATGGCGTTTAGTTTTTGTGGGTTTAGGGCAATCTCATACTGTTTTAGATAACCGCCCCAAGTGTTTATTTCCACAACTCCAGGAATTCCAGAAAGTTGGCGTTTAATAATCCAATCTTGAATGGTTCGAAGCTCGGCTACCGAATAGCGGGTTTCAAATTCTGGTTTTACATCTAAAATATATTGGTAAATTTCACCAAGACCTGTAGTAATAGGCCCCATTTCTGGCACCCCAAAACCTTCTGGAATTTTTTCGGTAGCCGATTTTATTTTTTCAGCAATTAGCTGTCGGGGCAAATATGTTCCAAAATCATCTTCAAAAACAATGGTCACTACAGATAAGCCAAATTTTGACACCGAACGGATTTCTTCTACACCCGGAAGGTTCGCCATTTCAAGCTCAATCGGATAGGTAATGAACTGCTCCACATCTTGCGTAGACAGATTTTTAGATGTGGTAATCACTTGTACTTGATTGTTGGTGATATCTGGAACAGCACCAATAGGAATACGGGTTAAAGACACTATTCCGAATCCAATTACAAATGCAATAAACAAAAGCACAATAGCTTTATTCTTTAAGCTGAATTTTATTATGTTTTCTAGCATAATTTATTTTAATAACAGATTACTTAATCCCATTCAAAAACACCTGTTCTGAATAGTTTAATAAAAAATCGAAAAAATTATGCGAATTGGGGAGGTTGAAAAACAGAAGGTTTTTCAAATAAAGATATGGACTCTTTGTAAAAAAAGTTAAGTGGAATTTCTGTTAAAACTTGAGCATGCACCGTAAAAGCAATCGTAGAAAACAACGTAAACACCGTGTTTATATGGGTAAATACATGATGTTCATCTTTAAAAGGTAAACCCTCGTGTTCTTCATGTTTGCTCTCGTGAGAAACCATTTGTGCTCCGTAATGTTCTGATATAAATTCGAAAATATTATCGCCATACATGTCTTGATGATAGTGGGCATGCTCCAATAAGGCATTGAACTTTGAAAAATCTTCAAGGTTAATATTGAAACTTTGAACAAGAATCAAAAAAGAATAAAATATGACAATCAACTTACTCATATGAGTAACAAAATTACAAAAACAAAGCCAAAGACATGGCTACTAATTTGTTAAAAATAAGCTTTTAACTGTACCGTTCCCGTGTGGATGGTTCGGCTCGTTTCTGTTTTTCTACCAAAATAACTCATGTTTAAATCTAAAAACGTAGTAAGTTTTTTTTGGGCTAAAAGGCTCCATGTGAAATTTTTACCCGGCTGCAACCCTTCTAGCATTTGGTAGCCCACTGGTGTATTAGAGTTCCCATGGAATGTATTGGAAAAAAAGTTTACTTCTCCAGTTATAGCACTGTTTTGGGTGTTCGCTAAAGAAAAAGATGCCCCATATTTTTGTTGCCTCAACTTTTCCAAACTCCCTATAGTATTGTCTTTTGTTGTGTATTGATAAAAAACGTCAAAGCGCGTGTTATCATTTAAGAGATAAGACAGCTTTGGGTGGAACCGGGTTTCATCAAAATTGTAATTTTTACTACTAAAATTTTCACTAATGCTTTCATTTGAATTTAAAGCAGATTCTAAAGTAACCAACCAACTTTCTTCAAATTTATGATTAAAATTTAGCTGATGGCTTTTTAAATTATTTTCGATAAAGCCAATGCTTAAAATATGTCGAGTCCTATTGGTCAACGTCGTATAAGAAGCTGTATAATGCTGCCGCCCTCTATTAAAAAATAACACATTTTTAAAACTCAACTGTAAGCCCAATTGGTTTTGGATATCATTTTCAAAAGGATTGATGTTAAAAGCACTGCCTTCACGCTTCGTTTTTCTATCTACCAAATAACTGGTTTGATTGTAAAAATGTGACCACAACTTTTCTGCTTGGTTTTCTGAAACCGACCATTGTGCGGGGTTAATCGTTAAAGTTTGACTTAATCTATTCTGATGTGTTTTTATAAAAACCCGATTGGGCAACAAAACCCGAATATATTTCCCTTGGTCTTGAAATAGCGCAATCTCGAACTCTTCAAGTTCTTGTATGGTGTTATTATTATAGTCAATCCAAGTATAATTTCCTTGGCCCGGCTCCACTTCTACATAAGTAAAATCTTGTTGTGGCAAAGTGCCAGAATTGGTTTCAAAAACAGTGTTCCATTGGATCATTTGTTTTAAAAATTTTTGTCGGAATTGCAGTCTGGAATTTATAGAGTGCTCCTTTTCAACATCGGTATCTGTACTTTTTAATGTTCTATAATTTACATAAAAAGACAAATTAGTGTGGTTATTTTGAATAATTCGGGAATCTAAGTAAAACGTATTCGAGCTGTTTACTCTTTGCAATCGGTTATCACGAATACTATCATTAACCCTGTGTTTAAATCCAAGCTCTGCAAAAACACGGGTACTATCTCCAATCCCCGTGAACACTTCGTAAGATTTGTATTTCTGACTTAAGGGGGTTAACATTTGAGTGTCCGCGTTTTTCTGTTCATTATCTTCCATAGCAAATTTCGCCCCCACCCAACTCTTTTTCATATTGTAGATAACGTTATTATAGGACCTTAGAAATCTGGATGTATTTACCCGAGATGTTGCACTTAAGAAACTTGAATGTGAAAGGATATTGAATTTATCCAACAACAGGTTAATACTGCTTACATGCCTCTTTCCAGTAAAACTTTTAGAGTAATCCAAATACTCCAATTGATAGGTAGCCGATCCCTTTTTATGATGGTATAAGCGCACGCCTGTTTGCGCCAAAAGCTGATTCCCTAAATTAGCATTTTGATCTTCTACAGATTGTTCCAGGTTCCAATCCCGAGAAAATTCCGCACGATACAAACGCTCTATGGTTTTAAAGTTGTTTTGAATAAAGTCGCCATCTACAAAGGCATCTAAATTCCAAAGACTATCATTCTTAATCCATGTTTGCTCTATTTTCAGCTTGGTTGCGAATCCATCATTATCCTCTTGATCCTTATTTGAAAACAAGTTTAAATCATTTTTACTTCCTGCAATTTCAAAATCGATATGTGTTTTTTCAGTAGGCCTATAGCTTCCATTCAACACCGCTATCTGAAGTTTTGTGGGGGCGACCAATTGGGTTATAGGCAAATAACGCCCTAAACCTACCCCTGCATATTCATAAATATTATTAATGGCATTAACGCTGCTTAAGTTATAATCGCCCTCATTAAGTCCTACTTGTGTAAAGCTTACGCGATACAATTCGTCTTCTGGATTATTGGAAAACACAAAAACTTCCCCACCTCCAATAATCTCCTTTTTATAGAGGATCCTGTTTTCGCTATACGAATCTTGAACAGCAGAGGGGGCCATCATTAGGGCTTTATCATCGCCTGCATTTGCTAATATTTGTACTTGCTCCTCAGAGAGATTTTGCTGTAAAGGTTGATTTTTAGAATCGTTTTCAGAATAAACCGAAATCCCCATATTAAATTTTTCACTTTCAAATTGGCCGCCCCCAAAAGCGACAAGTCGA
Organism: Mariniflexile ostreae; assembly: GCF_042427585.1. Lineage (NCBI taxonomy): Bacteria > Pseudomonadati > Bacteroidota > Flavobacteriia > Flavobacteriales > Flavobacteriaceae > Mariniflexile > Mariniflexile ostreae. Next base: position 37,734 of record NZ_JBHMFC010000013.1, read on the forward strand.
GAATAATTACGTTCACTAAATTGATAATCGACCGTTATACGCATTTCAGAAGTAATAGGATACGTGGGATTAAAAATAAGCTCTCCCGCATTATAATCGATACTATAATCCTTATCCTCCCCACGTTGAACCGCCACACCATTAACATATACTGTTTCGCTGCCCGAAACAATAAGCACAAAAAGCTCCCCATTAGGGCCTTGTAATTTATAAGGGCCTTGATTGCCTTCTTGAGCGGTAAATTGACTGGTAGTGAATTGTCCACGTACTAAAGCACCAGCTGCAAATAAATTAGTTTGAGCATCTTCAGCTCCAAACTGAGTGTTTATAGATAACCCTTGAACACGTTTTGAAAAACCAGCAAAGTAAGAGGCTTTGTTTTCCAAATCGATATCCCCGGCACGAACACTCCACTTATCACTAAATAGTTCAATAAAAACCTGGTCGAACTCATCTAAACGTTGGCTATAACCACTTTCTTGCAAAGGAATGTTCGCGTCTTGTATAGACGCTCTTAACGATACCCTATCATTTAATTTCCCTGTAATCTGTAAATCCAACTCACTGTTTAATACGGAGTTTTGATTATTACCCACCGTCACCCCTCTGGAAATGCTTCCAGAAGTTGTTAATCCATCAAAAGGAATCGTGTTTTTTGAAATATTAGGTTGTGATAACTTATATAAATTTTGAGTATTACTGGTGTTATCTACAATAATAGTCTCGTCTAATTGCTGATAGGTTTTTGTAAGAAAATCTGGAAAACGCAAATAATGGATAAGAATAGAATCACTTGCCACGTTTTTTTTAAAAGTTAAGATGGCTTTTGAGAAATCGATAGTATAAAGTGTTGTGTCTACTACAGATTGGTCTTTTCTTTGTATCTTAAAAAAACTAGAATTAATACTCACATTTTCAACAAAAATAGTGTCTTTTAAGGCAACTTTCTTAATCCTATAGTTGGATGTGTGCTTTTGGGCCATTGCCGAAAAACAAATAAAACTTATAAGAATAGAAAAAAAGTACTTCATTAGAGTCTTAAACTGTAAATAGTTTAAAATATTTTGTTGATAGTTTTTGTTAAAACACACATAAAATAATAGTGTAAAAGTAAGGTATTATTTATTTTAGCTAAAGTTTTAATAAAACAAGCGTATAACTGGATCTATTTCGTGTTTCCTACACAAAATCATTTAAAATATGTAACTCTGGAATTATAAAAAAATTTCAAGAAACGAAATAACAAAACGCTACCAATTTAAAAATCAATTTATATAAAAAAAATGAAAATTATATCATACAATGTGAATGGCATACGTGCGGCTATTAATAAAGGATTTTTAGACTGGTTAAAAAGTGCCAATCCAGACATTATCTGTTTACAAGAAATAAAAGCTTTAAAAGAACAGTTGGATTTAAATCTTTTCGAGGAAGCCGGCTATAAATACCACTATTGGTTTAGTGCCCAAAAAAAAGGCTATAGTGGTGTTGCCATTTTAAGCAAAATAGAACCTAAATATGTAGAATATGGCACAGGAATTGCATCTATGGATTTTGAAGGCAGAAATCTGCGTGCCGATTTCGATGGCTTTTCTGTAATGAGCTTATATTTACCATCGGGAACGAACGACTTGCGGCTAGATCATAAATTGGAGTACATGGATATGTTTCAAGATTATATAAATACGCTTAAAAATGATATCCCCAACCTTATTATTTGTGGGGATTACAATATTTGCCACGAAGAAATAGATATTCATAACCCAAAAGGCTTAAGTAAAACCTCTGGGTTTTTACCTATAGAACGGGACTGGCTCGGCACTTTTATCGATAGCGGTTTTATTGATTCTTTTAGATATTTAAATGCTGAAAAACAACAATATAGCTGGTGGAGCTATCGTGCAAATGCACGTGCCAACAATAAGGGATGGCGATTAGATTATGCCATGGTGTCAAAGCCATTGCAAGATAAAATAAAAAGGGCCGTTATATTGCAAGATGCCGTACATAGCGACCATTGTCCTATTTTACTAGAACTTGATAAATTAGTATAGAACGAAAACAATAAATAACAACAGAATTCAAAAAAAATGATTAAAAAACTCACATTCTCCGCTATGATGCTAATACTTGTAGCATCCTGTGTTTCTCCAAAAGTCTATAAAGATTTAGAAAACAAATACATTGAATTAAAAGACGAAAACCGAAAAATTACTGATGAAAACAGAACGTTAGCAGATGCTAAAACAAAAATACAAAATGAATTAAACGCTCTCCAAAAGAAGTACGACGAAGCATTGGCCAATACAAACAAACTCCAGGGTGACTATGATGCTGCTTTAGCCAATTTAGAAAATTTAAAAGCATCTTACAGTGCTTTAGAAAAAAACAGCTCCGCTTCTATCGCAGAAAACTCTAAAAAAAACAGAGAATTATTGGCACAATTAGAAGCTAAAGAACAAGCATTGGCCGCAGAAAATGCCCGCTTAGAGAATCTTAAAAAAGAACTGGAAGATAGGTCTAACCGTGTTGCAGAACTTGAGAGTGTTATTGCCTCAAAAGATGCCGCTATGACGGCCTTAAAAGACGCCATATCTAAAGCCTTAACCGATTTTGAGGGCAAAGGATTAACTGTTGAACAACGGGACGGCAAAGTATATGTTTCTATGGAGAACAAGCTATTGTTTGGCTCTGGAAGTTGGGCAGTAGGATCGGAAGGACGTAGAGCGGTTGAGCAATTAGGCAGTGTACTTGGAGTGAATCCAGATATCGCTGTTTTAATTGAAGGTCATACCGATAATGTTCCTTACCAAGGTAGCGGACAGTTAAGCGACAACTGGGACCTATCAACGAAACGCGCCACTGCCATTGTTAACATCTTAAGAGAAAACTCTAATATAAGTCCAGAAAACTTAACGGCTGCAGGTCGTGGAGAATTCGCACCCATCGCATCCAATGAAACGGTTCAAGGCAAAGCAAAAAACAGACGTATCGAGGTTATTTTAACCCCTAAATTAGATGAACTTTCTAAGCTTTTAAACGAATAAAAACAGCTTGTTATAAAAGAATCTAAAATTTATTAAAAACCTTTCAAGGTCTAACGCACTCTGGAAGGTTTTTACATTTATGCTTTAATTTAAAAAGTCTGCTAGTCTTAAAAAATGAAGCACCTATAATAAACGGTTTTTTTTATTTAGCAAAAAGCCATATAATTTTAGGGCTTTTTAAACACATACACACATATGATATATACGACCTTACCCAATACGGATATAAAAATTAGTAAAATATGTTTAGGTTCTATGACTTGGGGCAACCAGAACACTGAGCAAGAAGGCCATGCCCAGTTGGACTATGCCCTTGATCAAGGTGTTAATTTTATAGATACTGCCGAAATGTATCCCGTACCTGCAAGTCCGGAAACACAAGGTAAAACCAGCAATATAATAGGTACTTGGCTACATAAAACAAAAAACAGAGATAAGGTTGTTGTGGCCAGCAAAATTATTGGCCGTTCTAGTGATTACACCGCACATATTAGAAAAACAGGACTTAACGCTGCCTCTGTAAGCGAAGCCGTTGACAAAGAATTGAAGCGCTTACAAACCGATTATATTGATTTATACCAAATACATTGGCCAGAACGCGAAACCAACACGTTTGGGATCCGAGATTACAAACACGATCCAAACGATAAATGGACCGATAACTTTAACGAGGTGCTACATGCTTTGGAATCTCAGATACAGGCTGGAAAAATAAGACACATTGGGCTGTCCAATGAGAAGGCATGGGGCGCTATGCGTTTTATAGAAGAGTCTAATAAAAATGCCTTACCTAGAATGGCAACCATACAAAATGCTTACTCCTTAATAAATAGGATTTTTGAAGGTGACATGGCAGAAATTTCCATAAGAGAAAACATAGGCTTACTGGCCTATTCTCCTATGGCGTTTGGTGTGCTTTCTGGAAAGTATATCCGTGGCACAGCTGCTGATAATGCACGCCTTAATTTATTTTCAAGGTTTGTACGGTACAGTAGCAAACAAGCTACCGAGGCCACAAAACAGTATTTAAAAATTGCTGAACAACATAATATGGCGTTGGCCCAAATGGCATTGGCTTTTGTAAATCAACAAGCTTTTGTAACCAGCACCATTATTGGAGCAACAAACTTAGAGCAATTAAAAGAAAACATAGATAGCATTCACATAACTTTAGGTGATGATGTTTTGGAACAAATTAATCAAGTACATGCTGCAATACCTAATCCAGCACCTTAGTTTACACCCCTGTTTAATATAGAGTTACTCCTGTGAACATGTTTATTATTGAATAAAAAATAACAGCTAACTATCAAGCATAAGCGTCTTGTCCTAAAGGCGCTTAAAGCTTGATTTCAACAAAAACAGCTTTAAAACTACTAGGTCAAACTTATCGTAACACTGGAATTGTTTTTTTTAATCCAACGGAGTAAACCACAGTTACAAGCGTGTTCTAGAGCCTTATATTAGTGATGTTTAACGGTTCATACCTTTTGCAACCGTTTCCAATTCTGCATACCACTCTTCACCAAATTTCCGAATTAATGCTTCTTTTACAAATTTATAAATAGGCACCTGAAGTTCTCTACCAAGGGTACAGGCATCATCGCAAATATCCCATTTCTCATAATTCACGCCAACAAACTCAGAGTATTCTTGAATTCTAACAGGATATAAATGGCATGAAACTGGTTTTTTCCATGCAATTTCACCTTGATTATAAGCTTCTTCTATCCCACAAAGCGCCGTTTTCTTATCATCAAAAATAACAAAAGCACAGTCTGCGCCGTTAATAAGAGGTGTTTCGAAATCGCCATAATCATTGGTCGTATAAAGTCCTTGTTTCTCTATAGCTTCGATGCCCTCTTTTCGCAAAAAGGGTTTCACCTTGGGGTAAATAGCTTCCAAAATCTCAATTTCATTTTTATCAATTGGAGCCCCTGCATCCCCATCAATACAACATGCGCCTTTGCATGCAGACAGGTTACACAAAAAGTCTTTTTCGATAATATCTTCAGATACAATGGTTTTTCCTATTTGAAACATAAAATGTGGTAAAGTGCCAGATACGTTGTTCTAATAAAAAGAACGCATTAAAATCGGCTTTGTTAGAATTTGCAAAAATAGTTAAACTTTATGTTTTAAATGTAATATTATATAAGCAAAAGAAAAACTAGCCATCATTGGTTATTTTGTTTTAAATTTAATACCGAACTTTGTAGTAACTTTTAGTCCGCCATTAACATGAAATTTAATTTTAAAGAAATCTTTACCGTTTTCATGGTGTTATTTGCCGTGATAGATATTGTTGGAAACATTCCTATTGTTATAGATTTAAGAAAAAAAGTAGGCCAAATTGAAAGTGGAAAAGCGTCTATTATTTCAGGCATCATCTTGATACTTTTCTTGTTTTTGGGAAATAGCATCTTAAAGCTTATTGGTATAGATGTAAGCTCTTTTGCTGTTGCAGGCTCTTTAATTTTGTTTTTTATTGCTTTGGAAATGATTTTAGGGATTACCCTTTATAAACAAGAAGAACAAACGGCCCAAACCGCTTCTGTGTTCCCTTTGGCTTTTCCTTTAATAGCAGGTCCAGGAAGCTTAACGACATTACTTGCTTTGCGAGCAGAGTTTAAAGTGGAAAACATTATTGTTGCTATTATTCTAAACGTTATCCTTATTTTTGTAGTATTAAAAACCTCTTCGAAAATCGAACGTTTTTTAGGCCCGAACGGTATTAGCATTATCCGAAAAGTTTTTGGTGTTATATTACTCGCTATAGCAGTAAAGCTATTCACCCATAATATTAAAGATTTATTTATTTGAAACCTCTAATTTTTACAACTAAATCCTCATGAAAATAGTATCCTTTGTATTTATAGCCATTGCTATAGCTCTAATCGCTTTTAATAGTACAAATATAGATCCTAACGCTCTTTTTACTGGAGACAGTATGATTGCTTTTATTACTATAGTAGCGTCCCTTTGTGTTATTTTGATGATGTTAATTTTAATAATCTCGAAACGTATTGAGCAAAAAACAAAACAAAGACCATGATGTTTGATATTTTAATTATTGGAGGTGGTGCTGCAGGGATGTCTTGTGCTTTGGTTTTAGGTTCTGCCAAAGATAAGCCTTTTGCCAAAAATAAGCGTATTGGTATTATAACACATCAAAAGACATCGCACTTACAAACGGCTTTATTCAATAATGTACTAGGCTTAACGCCAGGCACAACAGGTGCTTCCGTTTTAAAAAGTGGCAAAGCACAATTAAAAGCACTATATCCGCACGTTGAGCAAGTTGAATATGAGAAAGTTCAAGAAGTTTTAGAACTAGAAGAGGGCTTTAAGGTGGTTACCAATAAAAATACATATAGCAGCAAATTGGTTGTAATCGCTGTAGGCTACACTAATCTACTAACTATTAACGGACTAGAACCTTATATTGAACCACATCCCAAATCGCCAATAGATAAAGAACGGATTTGGCTTAAAAACCAAGATCACCTTATCAAGAACGGATTGTATGTTGCAGGCACATTAGCCGGTTGGCGCAGTCAATTTGCTATAGCATCGGGAAGCGGTGCGCATGTCGCTACCGATATCTTGACCTTATGGAACAATGGCAAAGACACTAAAGTACACGATAAAATAGAGGTATAACCGCTTTTAAAATTAAACATGAATGAGTTTAGGCTTTTTTTGATTTAATACGCATTAATTTGACAGGATTCTATTAAGCCGAACTGCATAAAAATTTATTATTAAAAATCTGTTTTTTCGCTAAGCTTAATAACTTCATCGATCATGATATCACTTTGATTTAAAATTTCTTCAAAAGCACCACTTCCAAAAAGCTGATCGCCAAGAGTTGCTTTTATATAGTGTTTTATAACATCGTGATACGCGACGAAAGTTACTTGGGAATCTGCTCTTATATTCAAAAAGTCTTGAAACTCCAGAACCAATCGGTCATCTACTATAAAATCGTCTATAAACGCTTGTTTTGAAATGCCATCATAGTTTGCACGGCCTCTTTCCAAGATTTCAAAAACAAAAAACCCGATAAAGCCCCGTCGAAGTAAATAGGACAAGGTTTCATTTTGTACACTGGTATCTATAGGCACAAACACGTCTGGAATAATGCCTCCACCGCCGTATACAACTTTCCCTTTTGGGGTTGTAAATTTTAAGGAATCGGCTACTTCAATTTTATCAGGGTCTAAAAGCTCCCCACTTTCCAATCTATGAAAATAATCGTCAAAATAATCTTTATTGTCTCCATGCTGATAAGAGCGTTGAATAGATCTTCCTGTGGGTGTATAATAGCGAGATACGGTTAATCGCACGGCACTACCATCTCCCAAACCCATTTCGCGCTGTACCAATCCTTTCCCGTAAGACCTTCTGCCAATAATAGTCCCCTTGTCATTATCTTGAAGTGCTCCAGCTACAATTTCGCTCGCAGAAGCCGAATTCTCATTTATAAGCACAAATATGGCCCCATCTTCAAAATCCCCTTTACTAGTCGCGTAGCTTTTCTCAATATTGCCTCGCTTGTTCTTTGTAAACAAAATAAGCTTTTCATCTTCCAAAAACTCATCCACAATTTGTTCGGCTATAGTTAAGAATCCGCCAGGGTTATCACGTAAATCTAACACTAATTCTGTAGCTCCTAGGTTAATTAAATTTCGTAGGCCTTCTTTAAACTCTCTATAAGAACTCTCGGCAAAACGATTTATCTTTATATAACCCAACTTATCGGTAAGCATATATGCTGCATCTACGCTCTTAATGGGGATGTGCGCACGCTTTACCGTAAACTCTAAAAGCTCTGGAGTTCCTTTTCTATAAATTTTCAGCTTAACTTGGGTATCAATAAGCCCTTTAAGTTTCTCTACAACCTGCTCATCGGCCAGGTTACTTCCTAAAAGCGAATCGTTGTCTGCCATAATAATCCTATCACCTCCTTTTATCCCCGCTTTGTCGCTCGGACCATTTTCAATGGCTCTAATAACGGCAATAGTATCTTTGTAGGTGTAAAAACTAACGCCAATGCCCACAAAATCACCTTTCATATTCTCTGCAACGCGCCCCATATCGGCTTGGGGGATATATACCGAATGTGGATCTAAATTTTCCAATATGGCATTAACCGTAACATCTACGATATTATCGGTATTTACATCATCGACATACTCGTAGTTGATATAATCAATTAGCCTGTTTAATTTATCTTTATTACTATTTTTAGAGAACAATCTATCCGAAGCATCTGCAAAATTCAACTTGCTCCCAATAAATATGCCCATCGCCATAGCAACACCTATAATAAGTGGCAAATATTTTCTAAGGTTTTGCATTAGGCTTTTAAATCTTCAATTAACTTTAATTCAATTCCAGCTTTTTCCAAGAAGCGAAGTCCAGAATCGTCCTTATATGCTTGATGATATACCACTTTTACAATTCCCGCTTGATGTATCAACTTACTACATTCTTTACAAGGAGACAGTGTAATATATAATGTAGCACCTTTACAAGACTGTGTAGAGGCCGCTACTTTCAATATCGCGTTAGCCTCGGCATGAAGCACGTACCACTTTGTGTAACCTGCCTCATCTTCACAAAAATTCTCAAACCCTGTGGGCGTACCATTATAGCCATCCGATATAATCATCCTATCTTTTACAATTACTGCACCTACTTGCTTGCGTTCGCAATAAGATAGTTTTCCCCACTCTTCAGCAATTCTTAAATAAGCTTTATCGTATTTTAATTGTTTTTTATCTGGCATTCGTATATATTATTCTTTTTGGGTGTTTAAAACAAGCTAAAATACAGGCCACAAACCATCGCTTCATGCGGGATGTAGAAGCCCCTAAGTTTAACCCATCTTTATGTCCCGTTGTTCAATTTATATAATTGTTTTCAATAATCATGGGAATTACTAACCCTACAACAATGGCCGAAATGACCATTACCCAATCGCGCTTAGAAAACCTGAAAATAGTTTGTACAATATAGGCCAAAAACAGCACCATAAATACAATTATAATTTGTGCTAATTCTATGCCTAAAGCAAACTCTAGCAATAATAAAAACTTATTATTAGATTTCCCTGCCCACATATGGAACTCACGGGCAAAACCCAATCCGTGCACTAGTCCAAAAAACAAGGTAGAGAAAAATAATACCCCCACACGTTCTTTTTGCGCCCCTTTTCCTGCCGTAAGCACATTAAAAAGTGCTACCACCATAATAGTAACAGGAATTAAAAACTCGACTAACTGGCCATTTACACTAACCACATGGTAGGCTGCTAAAATAAGGGATACAGTATGTCCTAAAGTAAAAAGAGTAACCAATAACAGCACACGTTTCCAGTCTTTAAACACATAAGGCACTGTTAGTACAATTAAAAAAAGAACATGATCATAGGCCTTTATATCAAGTACATGGTTCATGCCATACTCTACATTAAACCAAAAATTTTCGAGCATAATTGTTAAGTGTTTAGGGATTGCACCAAATATACAATTTATCAAATTCTTTTAATGTAGTCGTTTCTAAAATTATTCTTCCAAAAAACCATTACAACAAATCAACTATTGCCATATATTTGTATCATCCTATAAAAAACAATACTAAAAATGGCTTTAAGGCTTTTAAGCATTATACTACTATCATCCCTACTGTTTTCATGTAAAAAAACAGAAGAAAACACTACAGAAGACACACAAGACATTACTATCAAACCTGTTTCTGAAGTGGATATTTCTAAAATAAACTACACCGAATATGTTTTAGATTCAAAAACCAAAACCGCCACCGAGAGCTGGCTTAAATATCAGGAATTTGAACAGGTGATTCACCAAGTAAAAGAAGGGGACCTCTCTTATTTTCATGATAGCGATAGGGAAAACACTATAAGAAATTTTTTTATTGCGTTTAGAAAAGCTATTCCAGATACGATAAACACTCCTGCCATCTCTGCAAGGATTTTGGCTTTAGAGACTAAAACACATAAACTGGAGAGTTTTGCAAACCTATCTACTACCAGTGAAGAGGAGCTAAACAAAACCATTAAGGAATTTTTGGTGTCCTTCTCCAATCTTACACTTCAAATGAATAAAAAACTGGAAAAAGATTCTCAGACTATTGAAAAGCCCTAGTTAAGCATTCAAACAAGTCTACCTCCAGAAAACAAATATTATAAAAAAAAGCAAGCTTTCTTATAAAAGAAACTTGCTTTTTTATTGCCACATCTCTTAAAAAAGTGTGGGTTTATTTTTCAGGCTGCGGGGCGGCCGGGGCTTGTAATAACTGTTTTTGCCTTAACAATTCGCTTTTGGTAATCTGAATTAGATTAAAATTAGGCGACTCTTTTAGTGCCGCATCTAAAATATCTACAGCAGCATCAATATTAGCTTTCGTATCTTTATTGTATACCACTAAAGCATTCAAATACATAAAAGCAGATTTTAAAGACACCTCATAAGGTTGTTGTTGTTCGTAATATGCTTTTTTCATATCGGCTTTAGAATTTGCCAATCCGTAGATTACGTGTTTTTCGGCTTCAGCATAATCTTGGAGCTGCATATTAAGCTCGGCCAACTCATAGGCTATTAACGGATCGGAATCCCTTTTAAAAAGCTCTTCAAAATGCTCTAATGCCCGCTTCGGCTGCCTTAACGCTTTTAGGCTCACAGCCTTCACTTGTACAGCGATATCAGAATCTGTAGGCATGCTCTCGATACTACCTATGGCGTTTAAAGCTTCTATATTTCTTCCTTCACTCATATAAATATAAGACAAGGTGTCTTTTCGTGCTTGCGAAGGCTGCAATACAATTAAATGGGTTAACCCGTTTATAATCCCTTGCGTATCTCCCTGCATATTCATTTGTTTATAATAAGCCTCAAAATGCTTCAACAATTCTGAATGGTTTTGGGCCCCCATTTGAAAACCGCTTACCAACAAAGCTAACACTAAAAATCTTTTCATTTATTTTACATTTATTTAAAAGGATTATGAGCTGAAAGAGCAGCACTTAAACCCCATTTATTAACAATAGGCTAAAGCTAAAGAAAATTAACATTTAATATCTTAAAACATTGCTAATTTTTTTATTCAGAAAAAAAACACTATATTTAGAAGTTTGGGCGTACTTTCAAGATAGTTTACTTAAGTTTTGAACAGGTTTTCCTTATATTATTAATCTTAAAAAAATAAAACCATGGCAATAAAAAGTTTTCAAGGACCACGAAGAGCACAGATAAATCCAGGAGATGAAAAGCTTATAAAAGTAAGTGATTACATGTGCACCACACTCATTACCTTCACTGCAGACCAATCTATAGACAGCGTAATGGAAACCTTAATTAAAAACAGAATTTCTGGAGGCCCTGTTGTAAATGACAAGAATGAATTAATCGGGATTATTTCTGAAGGGGACTGTATTAAACAAATTAGCGAAAGCCGTTACTACAACATGCCTATGCAAAACGAAACCATAGAAAATTATATGGTAAGAGAAGTAGATACTATTGATGGCAATATGAATATTTTTGATGCTGCCAGCAAATTTTTAGAAACAAAACACAGACGCTTCCCTATTGTTGAAAATGGCAAACTAGTAGGCCAGATAAGCCAAAAAGATGTTTTAAAAGCAGCTATGAATTTTAAAGGGCATACGTGGTAAACATTAATATTACACGAATATTCCATATCTTTTCTATCGTATAGTGCCTGGTTTAAAATTTAACGCTCTCTTTTTACTAAGGCATAATAATCGCCTTCTAAAGGCAAATACCCTTGATCATACACAAAATAGTACACGGTTCCAGCCTTAGTTGTATATATACTTGTAAAGTAATTAAAATCGAATCCCGCCTCGATAAGTTTTGCCCTAGAAGTCTTTGTTTTTTGTTCTGGATTTAAAACTTCTAAAATTCTATAGTTTTTCCGTAACCTATTATTGGTATTTCGTATTAAGTTTTTACTGTCTTTATTCACGTTGTTATTGTAGGCGTTACGACAGGCATCACTGCAAAACTTCTTGTCTAATCTCCCTACAATTTTATCCTCACACTCTAAACATTGTTTAGCCATAAAAACTGATTTTTAGATGGTTAAATATACAATAAAAACGTTTACAAACGACTACAAACATTTACAAACGATTTTAAATAAGTAATAACCGAATAATTTTTAGAAGCTGCTGCATCTTTGCCCTGTTGAATTGACCAAATGATATTCAATAGTATTAACTGTTTAACATTAAATATTTTTAAATTATGAACACACTTAGAAACAAAGTACAGTTGATTGGCAGATTAGGACAAGATCCTGAAATTGTAAACTTTAAAGACGGTAATAAAATGGCTAAATTCTCGATTGCCACAGACGATAGCTACAAAGACAAAGAAGGAAATAAAGTAGAGCGCACCTATTGGCATAACATTATTGTAAAAGGGGGACTAGTTAATGTTGTTGAAAATTACGTGACTAAAGGAAAAGAAATTGCCATTGAAGGCAAGCTTACCAATAGAAGTTGGGAAGACAAAGAGGGCAATAAACACTATGCCACGGAAATACTTTGTAATGAATTATTAATGCTTGGAAAATAACAAGCTATTAAACAAATCGTTAAGATAAGAGGAGAACCACCCTTCTCTTATCTTAATTTAATCGACAAAACGCACGTTTAATAGACTAAAGTAGTATTATTACGACTAATAAGTTAAATTTAACATAATTTTTCCTTATGTTTGGATATACCAACCAAGCATAATGAAACATATTTTACTTCTAATATATATATTTACTGTAAATATATATAGTCAAAACGATGCTTTTGACCCCCAAAAAAACAAAGGCAATTTATATGAGTATGCTGAATATACCAACGTAGGAAAATCGGAGTTTGCCATCGAAGAAATTCTTGATAGCCCTTATTTAAAATATAAAGCATTAAAATCTGAGAACCATAATGTCGGTTTTACGTCAGACCACCACTGGATCCGTTTCAAACTAACTAATAGCCTAGAACATCCCACGACCTATTATTTAGAAACAGCACGACCTGTAACAGATATGGCACACTTATACAACATAAGCCATGGTAACATTCAAAAACTTAAGAGCGGAGACAAGCAATCTTTTAACGCCAAACAGGTTAAACACAGATCCACTATATTCAAATTAGCCTTAGCTCCCCACACTACCCATACCATATACATACACCTTAAAAGTGATGGCGAAACCATTAATCTTCCTTTAAAACTTTACGACGAATCTTCTTTTTGGTTTGCAAACTACAAGCACCAGCTGTTTTTAGGGTTCTTTTATGGCTTGCTCTTTTTAGGGGGAATTATATATCTTTTTTTCTATTCTAGCTTAAAGGAAAAGACATTTTTGTACTATGGCCTTTATGTGTTCTCAATTGTTTTTATGCAAGCAGCTCTAGATGGTTTTTTGCATGAGTACGCTTTTCCCCATGGCGGCTATATTAACGAGCGAGCTGTGTTGATAACGGCATTGGTCTCCAACTTCTTTTTACTTAAATATTGTGAACATTTTTTAAAATTAGAAATACATTTAAAACGAATTAAAAAAGCTGTTTACATAATTTACGGAGCTATTATCATGCTTTTTACAATGCTCTTTATAAATGAAAAAACATTAGAAATAGCATACCCCTTAAGCCATTTAAACGGTCTTATCACTTTGCTGCTAATTCTTGGTACCATATTTATCTTGTGGCATAAACGAATTAAGATAGACCCCTGTTTTTTATTAGGGATTTTGTGCTTAGTTGCGGGTTTTATAGCCTTTGTTATGAATAACCTAAGCCTCTTGCCCAGTAATTTTTATACCATGAACAGTGCTAAAATTGGCTCTGGTCTGGAAGTCGTTTTTTTATCATTGTCCATGACAAAACTTATAAAACAATTCCGTTTAGAAAAAGAAGAATCCCAACTGGAAGCCTTAAAAAAATCTGAAGAAATCAGTGCCATAAAAACCTATTTCATGTCTAATATGAGCCATGAATTAAGAACTCCTTTAAATGCTATTATGGGAATTGTGGAGCACGAGCTTGAAACTATAAAAAACCATGAAGAACGTAAATCCTACCAAACTATAAAAAATGCATCTTTAAGTTTATTAAGCAACATCAATGATATTATAGATTTTGAGAAAATCGAAAACAATAAACTCGAACTCAATGCTGAAGATTTCAATCCTTGCGAAATATTGGACCAAATAAGCAACAATTGGAAAATTGAAGCTGAAAAAAAAGGATTGGATTACAGATTTGATGTAGACCCCCAAATGCCCACAAGCCTATTTGCAGACGGGGAACGGTTTAATCAAATAATAAACAACGTATTGTCAAATGCTATTAAATACACTGAGAAAGGAGGGGTATTGTTCAAAATAAATTGTTTTAAACAGCCTAACGATTCCTATCGGTTTTCTATCCAAATATCAGATACAGGCATAGGGATTCCCTTAGAATCTCAAAACAGCATTTTTGATAGTTTCAGTCAAATGAAACACAATCACAAAAGAAAATTTGGAGGTATTGGATTAGGTTTATCTATTGTAAAGCACATTGTTGAATTGTTTGAAGGCTCTATGAAAGTAGAAAGCAAACCAGGTAGAGGTACAGATGTGTTTATCGATTTAATATTAAAAAACCATATTCCAGAACCAGGCCTGATTGATCTTTTGGATACAAACAAAAACAAAGCTCTACATATCCTTATTGTGGAAGACAATAAAATAAACCAAATGGTTATGCAGAAAATTTTAAAGAGTTTCTCAAAAATGAGCTTCACTGTAGCAAATAATGGACAGGAAGCTATTGATGCTCTACAAAAGGACACATACCATCTTATTTTAATGGATTTGCAGATGCCCATTATGGACGGCTATGAGGCCACGAAAATTATTAGAAGCGGAACCTTAGGAAAAACCATTAGTAAGGTTCCCATAATTGCCGTAACAGCAGATGCCTTACAAGAAACCAAACAACGGGTATTAAAACTAGGAATGGATGATTATATTACCAAACCGGTTAATAAAAACCTTCTATTGAAAAAAATACATACGTGTAATTTTAATAAACCGCATTATAGTTTCAGTTCATAAATTTAAAAACACTTTAATTCTTTACATTATCTACATTAAAATAGCCACCCTTGTTCTCTGTTCTTTCCAGAGATTGCCTAATAATTAAATGCGCTACGTTAATCATATTTCTCAACTCACATAACGACGTGGTTATTTTAGACTCTTTATAAAGATCTTCTACCTCACTATAAATTAAATCTAAATGCTTGATGCCTTTCCTCATCCGTTTGTTACTTCTAACAATACCTACATAATCCCGCATTAAAGCTTGCATTTGCTTAAGGTTATGTTGTATTAAAACATGCTCCTTGGCAATCGTTGTGCCTTCATCATTCCAATCAGGTATATTAACATCTAAGTAGTTGTACTCATTCTCGCTTAGGTGCTTAAAAATATTATGGGCATAAACCAAAGCCTCTAGAAGAGAGTTGGAAGCCAACCTGTTGGCACCATGCAGCCCTGTTCGTGTACATTCTCCACAAGCGAACAAATCTGCAATACTTGTTCTACCTTCCATATCCACTTGAATACCACCACACAAGTAATGAGATGCCGGGATTACAGGTATCCAATCGGTTCGAATGTCGATATGGTGCTCCAAACATTTATTATAGATATTGGGAAAATGGTTTTTAAAAGCTTCCATATCCAAATGAGTACAATCTAAATACACATGAGTGTCTCCCGATTTTTTTAACTCATTATCAATACTTTGCGATACGATATCTCGAGAAGCCAATTCCGCACGTTTATCATAATCAGGCATAAAACGGTATCCTTTTTTATCTCGAAGATAAGCTCCAAAACCTCTTACCGCTTCCGAAATTAAAAAAGAAGACTCCCCTTTAGCCTCATATAAAGCAGTGGGATGAAATTGAACAAACTCCATGTCTTGGATAATTGCTTTTGCTCTATAAGCCATAGCTACACCATCTCCAGTTGCAATAATAGGATTTGTAGTATGTCCATAAACACAACCAATACCCCCAGAAGCCAACAGTGTACTATTTGCTTTTATGGTAAAAATATCTCCTGTAATCTGGTCGAGAACATAAGCCCCATAACAGGTCAACGGATGCGATTCGCTATCTTTTATATGATGATTAGTTACTAAATCAATAGCAAAATGATGGGGTAAAATAGAAATATTAGGCAATTGATGTGCGCGATTGAGCAATGCACGCTCTATTTCGTAACCTGTTATATCTTTATGGTGAACAATCCGATATTCAGAATGGCCGCCTTCCTTTCCTAAATCTAAGTGCCCCCCTTTATCAACATCAAAACTAGCCCCCCAGTCCATAAGCTCTCGCAACCGCTTAGGCCCTTCGGTAACCACCATTTTCACTACCTTTTCATCGCAAAGGCCGTCGCCAGCGATTAAAGTATCTTCGATATGTTTTTTGAATGAATCTTTTCCGCCATCCAAAACCACTGCCATACCGCCTTGGGCATATTTAGTATTGGATTCCTCCTCATTCGATTTGGTAATGATGACGACCTTTTTCTCTGGAAAACGTTCTGCAATTTTAACAGAAAAAGTAAGGCCTGCAATGCCTGAACCTATTACTAAATAATTTGTTTCGATCATATTATTTTGATAACTCTAACATACGCGCAATAGGAATTAATGCTTTTTTTCTTATCTCCTCGGGAACATCAATTTGAGGCGATTCATTTAACATACAGTCGTATAGCTTTTGAAGCGTATTCATTTTCATAAAATGGCACTCACTGCACGCACAAGTATTATCTTCTTTAGCGGGCGCAGGAATCAGTTCGGTATGAGGCATTTCTTGTTGCATTTTATGAAGAATCCCTGCTTCTGTGGCCACAATAAATTTCTCTTTTGGATGGGCCTTTACGAAATTTATCATCCCCGATGTAGACCCAATATAAGCCGCTGTATCTAGAATATGGGTTTCCGATTCTGGATGTGCAATGATTTTATAATCTGGATATTTTTTATGCAAGGCGATTAGCTTATCTATAGAAAAGGCTTCGTGTACAATGCAACTACCATCCCAGAGCAACATATCCCGACCGGTTTGGCTAATAATATATTTCCCTAAGTTTTTATCTGGCGCAAATATGATGGGGGTATCCTTTGGCACAGAGTTTACAATTTTTATGGCATTAGACGATGTACAAACAATATCGCTTAACGCTTTTATTTCTGCGGAACAGTTTACATAAGTGATAACGACATGGTCTGGATGCGCTTTAGTGAATTTCTCAAAAACCTCTGGCGGACAAGAGTCTGCCAACGAACAACCTGCTTTTAAATCAGGAAGCACCACAATTTTATCTGGGCTTAATATTTTAGCAGTTTCTGCCATAAAGTGAACCCCAGCAAAAACAATCATGTCGGCATCCGTTTCAGCCGCTTGTTGCGACAACTGTAAACTATCGCCAACATAATCAGCAATATCCTGTATTTCTGCGACTTGGTAATAATGCGCTAAAATAACCGCATTTTTTTCTTTTTTAAGTCGTTTTATTTCTTTAACTAAATCCATAATAAACTAAAATTATTAAATCCTAAAAAAAGGGCCTCCAAATTTTTGACTCTGCAAATATCGTGCAAAATTAACAAATAACTTTTTGGTTTATTTTTTTGTTTAAAAAATTACAGACAAAGTCAGAAAAGCTATCTTTTTATATCAAAATCTCAATCAGAATAACATATAAAATGTTACATTTATAAAGATACGCATGTTTGTCTGCTTTTTCAGAAGAAAAAAACACGTTTAACAAAACAAGGTGCTTAACCTTCGCGGCAAACACCTTGTTTCTTATTTAAATTCATGGGCCAACTTCTTCTTAGCCCATGATGTTTATACCAATATATTTTTAAAGCACGACACGCTCGCGTTGTTCTAAAAGGCATTTAATATCTAAGCTCATTTGATCAAGCACATGCTCTCCAGCCTCTAGCTCTTTTAATACGGTTTCTTTCATCTCATTAAAGGCGCCTTTCACGTTAGAAAACATATCTCGGTAGTAAGCCACACCTTCTTTCATATTAGCGACAAAAGTAATGAAGTATTTTTCTTCTTTTTTACTCATAACAGCACTAGTCTCTTCAAATTTCTTCTTTAAAAAATCAATATAGATAGACAGTTCTTTTACAAATAAATTGGGTCGATCTGTACGCGCTATTACATTATCGCGGCCATAAATATGATCGGTCATGTTTTTCAAACTCATCACTTTTGAGAAATAAGCCAAATTAGGACCAGGGCATACAGAAACACCCGGACCTTCTTTTTTAGTTTCTAAGCCGTAGGCCAACAATGCAGAGGTTCCTAAACCTACACATGCACATGATTTTTCTGTAATTTTATTAAATTTAACCTGATACTCTGGCAAATCCAATTCTTGAGTATCCAGTTCTTTTATTTTTAAATATTGATACTCTCTAGACGCCGTACATAAACCTTGCTCCTTAAATTCTTTGTTAAGGGCAATAAAGCGTTTAGGACAAGAGCTCCCTGGCCTGCCTTTATTGATCAAGGCTTCTTTTTCAAGATCTTTAGTATTGTCTCTAAGGTTATTAAAAGGAACGCCAAGCGGGGAAATATCACTTAAATACAAATCCTTTTCTGTAGCCTTTGCTAACTTGCTAAGTGTTAAATCGTCTACTGTTGTAGCTTCAGGAACCAATAAAAAAGGAGACCCCCACCCTATAGAATCTAGGTGGTATTCTTGCATTAAAAAGTCATGTTCTTCTTGAGTACCCACACCACCTTGCGCAGAAATTTTTAAAGTTAAAGCTTTATCAGGAACGACACGTCCTTGATTTTCCAGCTCCTGATAGATCATACTTTCGATAGAACTTCTCAGTTCTTCACGTTTCTCTTTAAACTCTGCTAAAACAGGGCCTAAAAGATAGCCGTCTGTGGCAAAGGCATGTCCGCCGCAATTAAGACCAGATTCAATTCTATATTCTGAGACCCATAGGCCTTTTTTTGCCAAAAACTTCCCTTGAATTAATGCCGATCGATAATCGCTTACCTTTAAAATAATTTTCTTTTTAAACACGCCATTTTCATCTGGATAAAAATCATCAAATTCTGCCATGTATGCATACAATCTCGGATTCATTCCTGCCGATAGCACAACAGAAGAATTCAAGACGCTTTTTGCAAAACCCCTAAGCGCAGCATGCGCATCATTATATTGCACCGGTAACTTTTCATCTTTTATATAGTTATCCTTGTCTACTTTGGTCATAATATTAACATCAATATTACCCATTTTTAGGTTTTTTGAAGCCCACTTTTTTATTTCTGAAGCATCAAAACCTCTTTCTGTAAGATTTTTAAAGTCTGTTTTTAAGCTAGAAGCATTTGGCAACATGTTGATATATGCCAAAAGTTCATCACTTTTTTCTGTGGTTACATTTTTTAATGATTCGAATTTCTCATGAACCACTTCATTTATCAAATTCAAATAAGAGGTTATCCTTTTTGCTCTAAAATCATCTATTTTATCTGTAATCTCGTTATAAGGTTTCTCGAATTTCTCACTGTACATCTTCCTTAATTTCTCGATTAAAATATCATCAACCAAAGAAACAACAGAATCCATACCAAATTGCGCTACCTTTAATGGTGTATCTATTGTAAAACCAATACCCATTACCGGAATGTGAAACGAATGTATTTTTTCCATACTTATTAAATTAATTTGCGAAAGTACAATGGGCTAGAGCTTTAGAATATGATAATTATCATACTTTAAAACCTCTAACCCCAAAATATTTAGATAAAAACGCTTTCGAAAACATTAAACAAATAGTGTTTTCTTAAATTTTTCATAAATCACTATGCATTATACCCCATAAAAGAATAAAAATCAAAAAACCCTGCATACTTAACAGATGCTTTATTATTTTTACACTTAAATTTTAAATTAAAGAGATAGATACTATGTCCGTAGAGCCTAAATTAACACGTTTCAATCAAAATGTATTATCGAAATACCAAATATACAATAGTATATTTATGACCTTACCTTTTGATGCCGTTACAAAAACCGGCGTACTATTACCTTTATTTCATGAAACCTGTAAAAACGGCTTTGAGGAAGGCGACGACCCTACCGTTATTGTAAACACTTTTTTTGAGAAATACCAAGGACGTCGTAATGAAGAAAGCCAAATAAACTTACTTTTTAGATTTATTCAATATATAGAACGACAAGTTGTACTGTTTGATGCTATTGAAGATGCGGCCTTCCCTATTGTTAACAATATGGATGGGATTGGCACCTTAAGGAATTTAAAAGATACCGCCGTTGCTGAAAACAGAATTACTGAATTAAAAAAATATCTTGAAGAGTTCAAGGTACGTATCGTGCTTACAGCTCACCCAACGCAGTTTTACCCTGGGTCGGTTTTGGGAATTATTACCGATCTTACAGCTGCTATCAAAAACAACAACTTAAACGAAATAAATAATTTATTTGGCCAACTTGGAAAAACCCCATTTTTTAAACGTGAAAAACCAACGCCTTATAACGAAGCGATAAGTTTAATCTGGTATTTAGAAAATGTTTTTTACCAATCATTTGGCGAAATTTACAACTACATCCAGAAGAATATTTATGATGATGGAAAGAAACACAATGAAATTATAAACATTGGGTTTTGGCCTGGTGGCGACCGCGATGGAAATCCATTTGTTAAACCAGATACTACTTTAAAAGTGGCCAATAAGTTAAAGCAATCCATTCTTAAAAAATATTACGAAGATCTTAAAAACTTACGACGAAAACTTACGTTTAGAGAAGTAGAAGAGCGCATTATTAATTTGGAAACGATCATGTACGATTATAGTATAGACTTGGACACCAAAAATGCCATTACTTCTAAAGAGCTTATTAAAGAATTAATAAGCATTAGAAACATTATCATAGAAAAACATCAATCTATATATGTTAGCGATATAAATAAGCTGATAAATAGAGTACACCTTTTTGGCTACTATTTTGCAACGCTTGACATAAGACAAGATAGTCGGATCCATAATGATGTATTTACAACAGTTATCAATCATTTAATAGAAACTGGCAGCGCTTCTTTCCCTAGTCATTATCATGATTTATCTGAAGAAGAGCAAATCGATATTTTATCGAAAGCAGATGATGACATTCCTGATTTAAATGTGTTTAAAGACGAAATGGTTTACAACACATTAAAGTCTATTTCCGTTATTAAAGACATCCAAAAAAGTAATGGCGAGCTAGGCGCCAATAGATATATTATAAGCAACAACCAAACAGCATTAAACATGATGCAATTGTTTGCCATGCTTAAAATAGTTGGCTTTAAGGACCAGTTAACTGTAGACCTTGTACCTCTATTTGAAACCATTCCGGATTTAGAAAATGCTCCTGGTGTTATGGAGCAACTCTACACAAACCCAGCCTATATGGCGCATTTAAAAGCTAGAGGCAACAAGCAAACCATAATGCTAGGGTTTTCAGACGGCACAAAAGACGGCGGCTATTTAATGGCTAACTGGGGCATTTACAAAGCAAAAGAGTTATTAACAGAAATGTCTAGAAAATACGATATTACAGCTATATTTTTTGATGGCCGTGGTGGCCCACCAGCACGTGGCGGAGGGAAAACCCATCAATTTTACTCGTCTTTAGGCCCTACCATTGAAGACAAAGAGGTGCAGCTTACTATTCAAGGACAAACTATTAGCTCTAATTTCGGAACCTTACATTCATCCCAATACAATTTAGAACAGCTAATAAGCTCGGGAATTTCCAATAGGATCAATCAAGACAAAAATCTCTTGTCTGATGAAGACCGAGTGGTTATGAAAGATTTAGCCGAAACAAGCTACCAAGCGTACAAAGATTTTAAAGGACACCCCATGTTTATTCCATATTTGGAGCGCATGAGTACTTTAAAATATTATGCTAAAACCAACATAGGCAGTAGGCCATCAAAAAGAGGTTCTTCAGACAAATTGGTGTTTGAAGACTTAAGGGCTATTCCTTTTGTAGGCTCTTGGAGTCAATTAAAACAAAACGTTCCTGGATTTTATGGTGTTGGTACTGCTTTAAAAAAGTATGAAGACAATGGTGAATTTGATAAAGTAGAACATCTTTACCACAATTCTAAATTCTTTAAAACCTTACTAGAAAACAGCATGATGTCTTTAACCAAATCGTTTTTCGATTTAACAAAATACATGTCTAACGACGAAGAGTTTGGTGCTTTTTGGAATATTATATACGATGAATATAAAACAACAAAGGCTTTACTTTTAAAGTTAACGGGGTATGAGCAATTAATGGAGAACGAACCTTCTGGAAAAGCTTCAATAGAGGTAAGAGAGTCTATCGTTTTACCGTTATTGACCATTCAGCAATATGCGCTTAAAAAGATCCAAGAACTTGAAAAAGCAGAAGTAAGAGACGAAGAAAAAATTAAGATTTTTGAAAAAATTGTAACACGCTCTTTATTTGGCAACATCAATGCCAGTAGAAACTCTGCATAATTACTAGTATTTTTAAAAATAAAAAAACGCTTATTCTATTTTTAGAATAAGCGTTTTTTTATTTTTACTTAAAACCAATTGAAAAAGCTAAAAAACTATTTTAAAGTTTCACCGCCTTTATCTCCAGTTCTAATTCTATAACTTTCTTCTATATTAGTCACAAAAATTTTGCCATCACCCACTTTTCCTGTACTTGCAGAATCGAGAATGGTCTTAACGGTAGTTTCCACTAAATCATCATTAACCACAATAGAGATACACCTTCGTTGGATGTTTTCTGTACTATAGGAAACCCCTCTATAAACGTGGCCTTCTTTTTCGTTTCCTACTCCAGTAACATCCCAATAAGAGAAAAAATTCAATCCCACTTCATGTAGGGCCTCTTTTACTACTCTAAATTTTGATTTTCTAATTACCGCTTCAATTTTCTTCATAATACTTTCTATATAATCATTTCCCCCAAAAATAAGAAAACATAACCAACATTTATCCTTAAAAGCCATTATATAACCAAAAAAGGGCGTCTTTTCGAAAGACACCCTTTTAAATATATTAATTAATTTACGATCTATTAATGTTCGTTCAACCTAAAATCCGGATAAGCATCCATACCGTGTTCGTGCGCATCCAATCCTTCTAATTCTTCTATTTCAGAAACACGAATTCCAACTGTTTTCTTCAACACAAAAAGAATTAAAAATGATGATACGATACAAACGACAGCATAAGAAACGATACCAATTAACTGACTAAGGAATTGATCTAGTCCTGCTAAATCCCCTAAAAGCCCAACAGCCAAAGTTCCCCAAATACCGCAAACCAAATGCACAGCAATAGCCCCCACCGGATCATCTAGTTTTACCTTATCAATAAGAGCGACTGCAAATACAATAACCACTCCTGCAATAACGCCAATTACAATAGCCTCTGTAGGCCCCATAACATCGGCACCTGCCGTAATAGCAACCAATCCACCAAGAATACCATTCAAAAACATGGTTAAATCAAGATTTTTATACATAATGGTAGAGACAAGTGCCGCTACAACACCACCAGACGCTGCAGCCAAACAGGTGGTTACCAACACCAAAGAGGTGATAGCAGGGTCTGCAGAGAGCACAGAGCCACCATTAAACCCAAACCAACCCAACCAAAGGATTAGCACACCAGCGGCGGCTAGAGGAATATTATGCCCAGGAATGGCTTGTGCCTTTGCCTTCTTAAATTTACCAATACGCGGCCCCAATAAGCAAACTGCAACTACTGCAGCCCAGCCTCCTACCGAGTGAACCAAAGTAGAACCCGCAAAATCATAAAAAGGCGTTTCTAACATCTGTAAAAATCCTCCACCCCATTTCCAAGACCCTGCAATAGGATAAATGAGGCCTACATAAAGGATTGCAAAAACCATAAAAGGACCAATTTTAATACGTTCTGCTACAGCGCCAGAAACAATTGTGGCTGCAGTGGCGGCAAACATACCCTGAAACAAAAAATCTGTCCAATACGTGTAGCCCACATTATAAGTTAAATCTGAAGCTGCTGCGGCATCTAAACCAAAGCCAGCAAAACCAAGAATACCTAAAGTCCCCTCCTCAAAACCAGGATACATTAAATTAAACCCGACCAAACAATACAGCAAAAGCCCCATTGTGATAATAAAAATGTTTTTAAATAAAATGTTAAGTGTGTTTTTTTGCCGAGTTAATCCTATCTCTAAAAAAGAAAACCCCAAGTGCATAAAAAAGACTAATGCCGTACAGATCATCATCCATACGTTATTTATTGTTAGTAATTCCATTGTTATAAGTGTTTTTATAATTATTAATTTAAAGTATCTCCGCCTTTATCTCCAGTCCGGACCCTATACGCTTCAATAATTTCCGATATAAATATTTTACCATCCCCAACTTCGCCTGTACCTCCTGATTTAATAATAGCCTTAACAGTCGCTTCAGCAAAACTATCATTCACTACAATGGAAAGGTACCTTCTTTGGATATCGCTAGTGCTATAAGAAACCCCCCTATAAACATGGCCTTCTTTTTCATTTCCTAAGCCCGTGACATCCCAGTAAGAAAAAAAACTCACTCCTACCTCATGTAGTGCTTTTTTAACTACGTTAAATTTTGATGTTCTAATAATTGCTTCAATTTTTTTCATGATTGATCGTTTTTAGTTAAAATGAATATATTGCGGCCAAAGTAAACGCTGCCAAGTTATCGCTTGCCATCCCATCGGCATCTAAATAAGGCATATTGTGTGCCCATGAATCCAATCTAATTTCAGGCTTGATGGTTAAATTTTCCACAACATAGCTCCCAGTCAATGTTAGGCCGAACACATTGGGCAAGTCGTCCACATCTTTTTGGTGATATCCAAAAAGCTCCCCTCTTAATCCAAGACTAAACACTTCAGAAGACGTCCATTGTGGATAAAGAGCGGCTCCATAAAAACCAGAATCATTACTCGTTTGGTAAGCAGCGTTTAAGCCTAGAAAGAAAGCTTCAGAAAAATCAAAACCACCTGTATAATCGATTTCAAATCCTAAAACCTCATCATTATCATAATATAAGTTCAAAAAATGATTTGCATACCCCAATTGGGCACCCACAGCATATCCACCAGTAGTGTTATTGTTAGTATCTGTAGGATTCATAACCCCCAACATCAAACTAAAATCGTCTCCCAAAGCAAAGTCGGCCTTTAATCCAACATGAGAAAATGGCCCATTTGAGAATAAATAAGATGTACTATAGTTAAAATTGCCTAATGGCGAAATAACCTCATAACCTAAGAAGGTATTAAAGCGGCCTAAGGTTAACCTTGTGTTTTCGGCAACATCCCAGTATACATATAATTGGTTTATGTAATACCCTTCGTACCCCTCACCTCTATTTTGCCCAATAGCCGCATCGCCTCTTGGACCAAAAACCATATCGACAACCACACCTGTTTTATTATCTTCATAGGAAGCTACTATGTTAGCCATCCCCAAAGCAAACCCAGTTTCATCTACAAATGAAGTCCCAAAAGGCGGAGATAAACGGTCTGAAGCAGATAGATACGTTTGATAATAAGCATCGACACTACCATTTATTGATATTTTTTTTCCAAAATCTTCTTGCTTTTCTTGAGCGAACAGTACTGATATCATAAAAAGCATTAAAAGTGTGATTAATTTCCTCATAATTGATTGTTTTTTAAATGTTATTTAATATTCTAAAGACATATAACTGATTCAAAAGTATATTAAAACAATATACACCCCTTAAATAACAGGGGTTAAAATTAAACTTTTACGCATATCTTATTTTTAACCCCATTTTTTTAAGGGTATTAAATACATATTTGCGTTTTATGCTTTTTTGATAAAATCAAATTTGAATTATTATTGGAGTTTTACCTATTTATATAATTTTAATATCTTAAAAACACATAAACACTAGTTTTAATTTAAACAAAATCTATTAATAGTATATTTTTTGCAATCACATATTCATTATAAAAGGCTTCTATTATTATTATATATATAGTTTCAACCTTATTATGCATCAATATTCGAAATAATGGTTTACTGCCCATTATAATTGGACCATCTATTAATACATTTGTATGTATACACTACATTTAAACCAAAATTTGCCGATTATGATGAAGAAACAAGGATTGTATTTACCTGAATTTGAACATGAAAATTGTGGTGCGGGATTTATTTGTAATCTTAAAGGAGAAAAAACCAATCAAATTATACATGATGCCTTAGAGATTTTAGTAAAACTAGAGCATCGTGGTGGCGTAAGTGCCGATGGAAAAACAGGAGATGGCGCAGGCTTACTAATCGATATCCCTCACGACTACTTTAAGAGGGTTTGCGAATTCGATATTCCTGAGCAGCGAGAATATGCGGTAGGCATGGTATTTTTACCTAAAAATAAAAACCAATACCTCTACTGTAAAAACACTCTTGAAAAAGAAATAAAAACACAAGGTCTTACTATCTTAGGCTGGAGAAAAGTTCCAGTAGACTCTTCGCATCTTGGCCCTATTGCCTTAGCTTCCGAACCTACAATTGAGCAGGTTTTTGTTGGAAAAACGGAAAATCTTACAGACGATATTTTTAAAGCAAAGCTCTATGCCGCCCGTAAAATATCGGAACATGATATTTCAAATTCTAAAATGGACGAAAGCGCCTTCTTTTATATACCCAGCTTATCTACCACTACTATAATTTACAAAGGCATCATCATGCCTGAAGATATTGGGCCTTATTATACAGATTTACAACAAACAGATTTAGTAACACGTTTAGCCTTAGTACATCAAAGATTCTCCACCAACACCATGCCTACATGGGAACTGGCACAACCTTTTAGATATATGTGCCAAAATGGAGAAATCAACACCTTACGGGGCAATGTAAGCAGAATGCGAGTACGTGAAGAAATTATGAGAAGCAAAGTCTTTGGGCCACAAATAGAAAAACTATTTCCTATTATACTCCCTGGAAAGTCCGACTCTGCTTCTATGGACATGGTTGTTGAGCTATTAACACATACGGGACGCTCGCTTCCAGAAATTATGATGATGATGATTCCGGAAGCATGGGAAAAACACCAAACCATGTCTGAAGAACGCAAGGCATTTTACGAATATAATGGCTGTATCATGGAACCATGGGACGGACCGGCCTCTGTACCGTTTACCGATGGCGATTATGTTGGTGCATTATTAGACAGAAACGGACTCCGACCTTCACGATATACCGTTACCAAAAGCGGCAAATTGATTATGGCCTCTGAAATTGGTGTGGTTGATATTCCTGCAGAAGATATTGAAAGCCATGGCAGACTAGAGCCTGGAAAAATGTTCTTGGTCGATATGAACGAAGGCCGCATTCTTAAAGATGAAGAAATTAAAAATAAAATTGTTTCCGAACGTCCTTATAAAGACTGGCTAGATAAAACCCGACTGCACTTAAGAGACATTCCTTACAATAACGAAACCTGTCCTATTGAAACCATAGACATTAAAACAAGACAGCGTTTATTCAATTACACATACGAAGACATCCAAGAAGTAATCACCCCTATGGCCGTAGCTGGAAAAGAAGCTTTAGGCTCTATGGGCACCGATACGCCTTTAGCGGTACTGTCTGATAGACCTCAGCTGATTTCAAATTACTTCAAACAATTATTTGCTCAAGTTACCAATCCCCCTCTGGATGGTATTCGAGAAGAAATTGTAACAGACATTAGTTTAAATCTAGGAAAAGACCGGAATATTTTCAGTATTTCAGAAAGACAATGTAGAAAACTACGCATTCAAAACCCCGTAATTTCTAATGCCGATTTAGAAAAAATAAGAAATATTTCTGTTGAAAGCTTTAAAGCAGAAACCATCGAAATTCTTTACCCTAAAGCACAAGGTTTAAATGGACTTGAAGATGCTTTGGAAGCCATTATCAAACAAATTGAAAAAGCTTTAGACAGAAAAACAAACATCATCATCCTAACCGATAGAGGTGTGAATAAAGAGTTTGCACCAATCCCTGCGCTATTGGCTTGCTCTTATGTAAACCATCAAATGAACCGTTTGCGCAAGCGTTCGTATTTTGATATCATTATTGAATCTGCAGAACCTCGCGAACCGCATCATTTTGCTACTTTATTTGGCTATGGCGCAAGTGCCATAAACCCTTTTATGGTTAATGAAATTATTAGAGCACAAGTTAAAGAAGGTTTTATTACGGGCATAGACGAACAAAAAGCTGTCGATAATTTTAATAAAGCCATTGGAAAAGGGATATTAAAAATTATGAACAAAATCGGCATCTCAACACTTCACTCATATAGAGGGTCGCAAATTTTTGAGATTGTTGGCTTCAACTCGCAATTTGTTGAGAAATACTTCCCCTATACCACATCTCGAATAGAAGGTATCGGTTTATATGAAATTGAAAAAGAAATCAGCGAACGTTACAAATACGCCTATCCTGCTTATTATATAGACAAACGCTTAGGCCTAAACATAGGTGGCGACTATCGTTGGAGACGAAATGGCGAACGCCACATGTTTAACCCCACAACAGTTGCAAAACTTCAACAAGCCGTTCGGTTAAGTGACCAAGCCAGTTATGATGTCTACGCAAAAGCCATTAATGAGCAATCAGAAAACTTAATGACCATTCGTGGCCTATTCGAGTTCAACAACCTAGACCCCATTCCTTTAGAAGAAGTAGAACCTTGGACAGAGATTGTAAAACGTTTTAAAACAGGAGCGATGTCTTATGGCTCCATTTCTCGTGAAGCCCATGAAAATTTAGCTATTGCCATGAACCGTATTGGAGGAAAATCCAATTCTGGAGAAGGCGGCGAAGACAGAAAGCGCTTCCAAAAAGACATGAATGGTGATAGCCGTAATTCGGCCATCAAACAGGTAGCCTCGGGGCGTTTTGGTGTCACGTCACACTACTTAACCAACGCCAAGGAAATTCAAATAAAAATGGCTCAAGGCGCGAAACCTGGAGAAGGCGGGCAACTACCTGGCGAAAAAGTACTGCCATGGATTGCAGCAGCACGAAACTCTACCCCATTTGTAGGGTTGATTTCTCCCCCACCACATCACGATATTTATTCCATTGAAGATCTTGCCCAATTGATTTTCGATTTGAAAAACGCCAATCGCGACGCGAGAATCAATGTAAAGCTGGTATCGGAAGTTGGTGTTGGCACTATTGCTGCTGGGGTAGCCAAAGCGAAGGCCGACGTGGTTTTAATAGCTGGCTATGACGGCGGTACAGGAGCCTCCCCTTTAACATCGTTAAAGCATGCTGGGCTCCCTTGGGAACTAGGTCTTGCTGAAGCCCAACAAACTTTGGTACTCAACAATTTACGAAGTAGAATTGTAGTGGAATGCGATGGCCAATTAAAAACTGGACGGGATGTAGCTATTGCCGCATTATTGGGCGCAGAAGAATTTGGATTTGCAACAGCGCCATTAGTAGCTTCTGGTTGCATTATGATGCGTAAATGCCATTTAAATACCTGCCCAGTAGGAATAGCGACCCAAGACAAAACGTTGCGTAAAAACTTTAAAGGCACACCAGAACACGTTATCAACTTCTTCTTTTATATAGCGGAAGAACTAAGGGCTATTATGGCACAATTAGGTTTTAGGACCCTGGATGAAATGATAGGACAAACCCATAAAATAAATGCCAATAAGGCCATCACACATTACAAAGCAAAAGGGTTAGATTTATCTTCTATTTTATATACGCCTACGTCTTACCATTCCTTAATTAAAAAGAATACTGAAAAACAAGACCATCATTTAGACCACGTACTGGATCTTCAAATACTTAAAGACTCGCACCGTGCTTTATACAGAAAGGTACAAACCAATTTAAATTATCCAATCTGCAACACCAATCGAACTATTGGCGCTATTATCAGTAATGAAATTTCAAAAATATACGGCCACCTAGGACTACCGGAAGACACCTTAAATATTAAATTTACGGGCTCGGCAGGGCAAAGTTTTGGAGCTTTTGGAGCCCACGGACTAACCTTTACAGTGGAAGGCAATACTAATGATTATGTTGGAAAAGGTTTATCTGGGGCCAAGTTGATTATTAAAAAACCTGAAAAGGCCAGCTTCTTAGCAGAACATAACATCATTGTAGGAAATGTTTGCCTATTTGGTGCCGTGGAAGGACAAGCCTATATCAATGGGATTGCTGGAGAGCGTTTTGCCGTAAGAAACTCTGGCGCCATTGCCGTAGTAGAAGGCGTAGGCGATCATGGCTGTGAATACATGACCGGCGGACAAGTTATTGTACTTGGTAATACAGGAAGAAACTTTGCCGCAGGTATGAGTGGTGGTATTGCTTATGTGTATGATCCAGAGCATAAATTTGTAAATGGGCTATGCAATACAGAAACTATAGAATTTGAAGCTTTAACGGATGAAAATGTTGCAGAATTAAAAACACACATTCAGAAACATATTCTTTACACAAATAGCAACAGAGGTAAAGACATTATAAAAGATTGGGATAATAGCCTAAAGCACTTTGTAAAAGTAATGCCAACAGAATACAAAAAAGCTTTAAAGCGATTAGAGACAGAAGAACAAATGGTAGAAGAATTAACAATAGCATAAGTCATGGGAAAAATAACAGGATTTAAAGAATTTGAAAGACAAGATGAGACTTACGCGCCAGTAAAAGATCGTGTAAAACATTATAAAGAATTTACAATACCCTTAAAAGAGGAAGACATGTCCAAACAAGGGTCCCGCTGTATGGATTGCGGTATTCCTTTTTGCCATAGTGGATGTCCTCTAGGAAATTTGATTCCAGATTTCAACCATATGGTACACCAAGGAGAATGGCAAAAAGCGTCTTGGCTGCTACACTCTACCAATAATTTCCCCGAATTTACTGGGCGTTTATGTCCAGCTCCTTGTGAAAAATCGTGTGTATTGGGCATTATAGAAGACCCCGTTTCGATAGAAAACATCGAAAAGATGATTGTAGAGCGTGCTTTTAAAGAAGGATGGATAAAACCGCAACCCCCAAAACACAGAACTGGAAAAACCATTGCCGTTGTAGGCTCTGGACCTGCTGGCTTGGCCGCTGCCCAACAACTAAACAGAGCAGGCCATATGGTAACTGTTTTTGAAAGAGATAATGCTATTGGAGGATTACTACGCTACGGCATTCCTAACTTTAAAATGGAAAAGGGCATTATTGATCGTCGTGTCGCTATACTAAAGGCTGAAGGTATCATATTTAAAGTCAACATAAACGTAGGCGTAAACTATTCTGTAGAAAAACTAAAAGACTTTGATGCCGTAGTACTGTGTGGCGGTGCCACTACAAGAAGAAGCTTACCTACCCCCGGTATAGAGGCCGATGGTGTGGTACAAGCCATGGATTTCTTAACCCAACAAACCAAAGTACTCTTTGGCGAAGACATTAAGGACCAAGTAAAAGCAACAGATAAACATGTTATTGTTATTGGTGGTGGCGATACGGGTTCTGATTGTGTGGGAACATCTAATAGACACGGTGCTAAATCGGTGGTTAATTTTGAAATCATGCCAAAACCCCCTGGGCATCGTTCTGCAACTACGCCTTGGCCATTTTGGCCATTACAATTAAAAACATCCACTTCTCATGAAGAAGGCGTGGAAAGAAACTGGCTAATCAATACCAAAGCGTTTATTAAAGACAAAAACGGGAAATTAACAGCTTTAAAAACGGTTAACGTAGAGTGGAAAATGGTTCCTGGCGAACGCCCACAACTTATTGAAATTGAAGGCACAGAAAAAACATGGCCATGCGACCTCGCCCTTTTGGCTTTAGGGTTTACTGGACCTGAAAGCTCTATTGCAGACCAACTAGGCCTAGAGTTAGATGCACGCTCAAATTACAAAGCTGCATATGGAAAATACCAGACCAATGTCCCTAACATATTTACTGCTGGCGATATGCGCCGTGGCCAATCTTTAATTGTTTGGGCCATTTCGGAAGGTAGAGAAGCTGCACGACAAGTTGATATTTTCTTAATGGGAAGCTCAGACCTAGCAACCAAAAACGAAACGGGAGATTTAGTTGCGCTATAGAGCATGGTAAAACAGTTATAACAAAATCCTTTTGCAACAAGTTATTGCAAAAGGATTTTGTTTGTTTAAAACAGCTTATTTAATATAGCTCGTTTTTCTCATAGTGTTATTGTATAATTAAATCCAATAATCATGTAATATTTCAAACGGAAACACCGTGTAACTTTGTAGTCATCTTTTTCTAATTCTAAAAAGAATTATGCACAAAAAACGACACACTTCCGACCAAAAAACTTTAAATCAGAATTCATTTTTAATTCTGGCAAAAGAAAAAGGTACCGCATTTTTTTTAGGTATAGCAAATGTTATAGAATACTTAGCATTAATCTTACGAAATTTTATTAGTAAAAAATTTGAATTTCAAGAGTTTTTAAAACAGTGTTATCAAATTGGCAATAAATCGGTAGGACTCATATCTATAACGGGTATTATCATCGGGTTGGTTTTAACCATCCAATCCAGACCCGCTTTAGTAGATTTTGGCGCTGTAGCGATGCTACCTGGCATGGTTGCTGTTTCTATCTTTAGAGAAATGGGCCCCGTAATCACAGCTTTAATATGTGCAGGAAAAATTGGTTCTAGTATGGGCGCAGAACTAGGCTCTATGCGTGTAACGGAACAAATAGACGCCATGGAGGTTTCTAACACAAATCCTATAAATTTCTTAATCATACCAAGAGTACTTGCCGCTACAATCATGATCCCTTTATTAACCTTATACGCAGATGCTATAGGTATTTTTGGAAGTTGGCTAGGCATTAACATTAAAGATGATTTTAGCTTACAATTATTTTTAAATCAAGCCTTTAGCGTGGTTGGATTTTCCGATATTTTTCCTGCGGTAATCAAGACCTTCTTTTTTGGAGCTGTAATAGGCTTAGTAGGATGTTATAAAGGATATCATGCTGGAAGAGGAACAGAAAGCGTTGGCGTTGCTGCAAATTCTGCCGTAGTAACCGCATCGTTGTTATTAATTGTTGTGGATTTAATTGCCGTACAAATAACCGATCTATTATAATGGAAAAAACTACAGATAACGTTATCATAAGCATTAAAGACCTTAAAAAAAGTTTTGGATCCCAAAACATATTAGATGGGATTACGCTCGAACTCCATGAAAAAGAAAACTTAGTGGTCTTAGGAAAATCCGGTTCAGGAAAATCCGTGCTAATAAAATGCATTGTAAGCCTTTTACAACATGACGAAGGAAGCATACAGGTTGGCCCCCATGAGCTAACCGACATCAATGAGGAGGATCTAATGGAAGTTCGTAGAAAAATCGGATTTCTTTTCCAAGGTGCCGCCCTATACGACTCCATGACAGTTAGGGGAAATTTATCATTTGTATTATCACGCTTAAGTGAATCCTTTTCAGAAGCGGAAATAAACACTAAAATTGTTGAGATTTTAGAAAGTGTTGGCTTACCAGACGCTATAGACCAAATGCCCTCAGAACTCTCTGGAGGCATGAAAAAAAGAATCGGATTGGCCAGGACGCTAGTAGTCAATCCTAAAATTATTTTATATGATGAACCTACTACTGGCCTAGACCCCATCACATCTAACGAAATAAGTAATTTAATAAACGAAACCAAGGCTAAATTCAATAACGCCTCCATAATTATTACGCACGATATTAACTGCGTAAAAAAAGTAGCAGACCGAATAGCCATGATTAAAGACGGAAAAGTTTACAAACAAGGCAACTTAGAGGAATTCATTAATTCAGACGACGATTATATCCAATCCTTTTTTAAATAAAAAACCATGAAAACACAACAAAACAACTCATACAAGATCAAACTTGGAATATTTGTCACTTTAGCCCTCTTAATCCTATTTGCTATTATTTTCTTTATTGGCAGCCAACAAAATCTATTCAGTTCAAAATTCAAAATTCATACAGAGTTCCGTAACGTTAGTGGGTTACAAATAGGTGGCCAAGTACGTTTTTCAGGAATTTCTGTTGGTACTATTGAAAATATAGAGATTATTAATGACTCAACTGTAAGCGTAATGGCCCTAATGGTTAACGACGTAAAGAAGTTTATTAAGCAAGACAGCAAAGCATCCATAAGCTCAGAAGGCGTTATCGGAGATAAAATATTGGTGGTTTCGCAAGGAAGCTCCAACGCTGCCGAAATTGAAGATGGCGAAACGATTCAATCTTTTGAACCAGTAGAGTTTGATGCCATACTGTCTTCCATAAAGATTACGGCCGAAAATGCAGAAGTGATTTCTGATGAATTGGCAACCATGCTTGTAGGCATTAATGAAGGTGAAGGCACTTTAGGGAAATTAATGAACGATGAAGGCGTTGCCCAGGATTTAGAAAAAACCATGGAAAATTTAAAAAAAGGCACTAAAGGATTAGAACAGAATATGGAAGCAGCCAAACATAATTTCCTTTTAAGAGGTTTCTTTAAAAAGAAAGCTAGAGAAAAGGAAAAAGCCAAAGAAGAAGCGCAAAAGAAAGCAGAAAGAGAAGCGGAGGAAAAAGCGGAGGAACTAGAGGGAAAAACATCAAATTAACAGCTCTTAAAAATAAAATTCACGCTTTTAAGCGTAATGTCTTAGTCGCTTAATAAAGCGGCAATATATTTTTAGTAACAGACTGTTTTTTGAGCTAAAAATTTAATGTACTTTTAGGTTTATATCATAAAACACTAAAAAATGAAACGCATCATTACAGCACCACTAAAAATAAAAAACATGAAACTCTTGCGTTTTGGTCGTGATTTTAAACCAGACGAAGAAGTTATTTTAAGAGACTATCTTGCCATAGAGCGCACACGTTTAGCAAACGAACGAACCCTTTTATCTTACATAAGATCCTCATTATACTTGCTTTTGGGCAGTATCGCCTTTTTTCAGCTTAAAGATTTTTCTAATTTCAAATACCTAGCCTTACTTTCTTTAATATTTAGCGCTATTTTTTTTGTTATCGGAGTGTACCGTTTCACATTACTCAAAAAAAGCCTAAAACGCTTATATTATATTTCCGAAGAAAAGGAACAGGCTACTAAATAACAGCCAGTTGTATCGAAAAACAACTTCGTATGCCTTTTAAATGGCACAGCTGTGTTTTAAGTTACCACAGCTGTTTCGAGCTCGATTATTTACAAAATCGCTTTTCTTTTAAAGCCTATACAATTCTTTCACCCTTAGCAACCAAATAACGTGTTGGCCTTAAAGTCTTAAACAATAGCCCATAAAGACCTACTCCTTGCTTCTTATCGTTTAAGTTTTAATTATCTTTGCATAACTAAAAATGCATCATATGATATATTCAATGACGGGATACGGTAAATCGGTCTTACAGTTACCTTCAAAAAAAATAACCATCGAAATTAAATCGCTAAACAGCAAAAGTCTTGATTTAAACACTCGAATGCCGTCAATTTATCGCGAAAAAGAATTGGATATTCGGAAATTAGTAGGCCTTAAACTAGAACGTGGCAAAGTTGATTTTTCGATTTTCGCTGAAATTACCGGCGAAGAAACCACTAGCCAAATCAATACTCCCGTTGTAAAACAATATATCAAACAGCTTAAAGCAATTGTAGATAGCAATGAAATAGAATTGCTAAAAATGGCAGTTCGCTTTCCAGATGCTTTAAATACAGAACGTACAGATATAGACGAAGACGAATGGCAAGCCATTTTAAACGAAATCGAATTGGCTTTAGAAAACATCAATATTTACAGATTAGATGAAGGGAAGGTTTTGGAGCAGGATTTTAAAAACCGCATTCAAACCATATCCTCGCTTTTAGATGATGTAATCGCTATAGACCCTGAGCGCATAACAGCCGTTAGGGAACGCTTACTTAAAGGCGTTGAAGAACTTAAAGAGAAGTTTGACGAAAACCGTTTTGAACAGGAACTGGTGTATTATATCGAAAAATACGATATTACTGAAGAAAAAGTACGTCTTAAAAACCATTTAAACTATTTTTTATCGGCACTAGATTCCGAAGACTCGAATGGTAAAAAATTAGGCTTTATTTCTCAAGAAATAGGACGAGAGATCAATACCATAGGCTCCAAAAGTAATTACGCATCCATGCAGCAGTTAGTGGTACAAATGAAAGATGAATTAGAGAAAATAAAAGAACAATTATTAAATGTCTTATAAAGACAAAAGGTAGTTAAATTATACAATACAAATAAAAACAGTACACAACGCCTAGTCGAAGTGTCTTTAAAAAAACAGAAGTTGGCAACTACAAACGATAGCAAATCAAATAAACTCATTGTATTCTCGGCGCCTTCAGGTTCTGGAAAAACCACGATTGTAAAACACTTATTAGGTCGTAAGGATCTAAATTTAGAGTTTTCCATATCGGCGGCTTCAAGAGCTAAACGCGGGGACGAAGTAGACGGAAAAGATTATTATTTTTTATCTG
Source organism: Mariniflexile ostreae (assembly GCF_042427585.1). Lineage (NCBI taxonomy): Bacteria > Pseudomonadati > Bacteroidota > Flavobacteriia > Flavobacteriales > Flavobacteriaceae > Mariniflexile > Mariniflexile ostreae. The sequence continues at coordinate 74,484 of NZ_JBHMFC010000013.1, forward strand.
CCGAAGCGTTTAAGTCAAAAATTAAAAATGATGAGTTTTTAGAATGGGAAGAAGTGTATCGCGATAATTTCTATGGAACTTTAAAAACTGAAGTAGAACGTATTTGGGCAAAAGGCAAGCATGTTATTTTTGATATTGATGTTTCGGGCGGCTTACGAATTAAACGCAAATTCCCAGACCAAACCTTAGCTATTTTTGTAAAACCCCCAAGTATCGATGAGCTTAAAATAAGATTAAAAAAACGTAAAACTGAAACTGATGATAAAATAAACATGCGGGTTGCAAAAGCGTCTGCGGAACTGGCTACGGCACCTTTGTTCGATACTATTATCATTAACGATCATTTAGAAAAAGCCTTAAATGATGCCGAAACTTTAGTTCATGATTTTATAAATTCTTAAATAATTATCATGAACGTAGGATTGTATTTTGGCTCTTTTAACCCCATTCATATTGGTCATTTAATAATTGCAAATTACATGGCAGAACATAGCGATTTAGACCAGGTTTGGTTTGTAGTAACGCCACACAGTCCTTTCAAAAAAAAACGCAGTCTACTAGACAACTACGACCGCTTAGAGATGGTTCACCTCGCTATTAAGGACTATCCAAAACTTAATTTTAGTGATATCGAGTTTAATTTACCACAGCCCAATTATACTATAGATACATTGGTTTATTTACAAGAAAAACATCCTAAACATCAGTTTTCGCTAATAATGGGTGAGGACAATTTAAAGAGCCTTCATAAATGGAAAAATTATGAAATGATTCTTGAAAACCATCCCATTTATGTGTACCCTAGAATTTCGGATACAAAAGCAAGCCCAGCGCTAAAGGGCCATAATAACATCCATTTTATTGATGCTCCCATTATGGAATTATCATCTACATACATTCGCCAAGCAATTAAAAACGGCAAAAATGTACAACCCATGCTACCACAACATGTTTGGAAATATTTAGAGGACATGAACTTTTATAGGGATTAAGCCTTAAATCTTAACTTACATCTAAAACGAATGCTTTGAGCCTCTTTTTTAAGTGAAAAAATTAGCCCTTTATATTAAAAATAATAAAGTAAAATTTACAGCTATAGCAGGCCTATTAATTGCCTATTATTTTTGCTTACCAAGTCCGCTCTTTAAAGACCCAACAGCTACGGTGATTACAAGCTCCAACAATGAGTTACTAGGCGCCCAAATAGCAAGAGATGGCCAATGGCGGTTTCCGCAAAATGATTCTGTACCAAAAAAATTCACAACATGCATTCTTCAATTTGAAGACGAATATTTTTACAGCCACCCTGGGTTCAACCCTGTTTCTATTTTTAAGGCCCTAAGGGACAACTTAAAGTCTGATGGCTTAAAACGTGGCGGAAGCACTTTAACCCAGCAAGTAATTCGGCTGTCAAGAAAAGGGCAATCCAGAACGTATATTGAAAAAATAAAGGAAATTGTGCTTGCCACCCGATTAGAACTTCAAAAATCTAAAACACAAATATTAGCGCTTTATAGTAGCCATGCTCCTTTTGGAGGTAATGTGGTAGGACTAGATGCTGCGGCATGGCGTTATTTCAACAGAAATCCCTACGAACTTTCTTGGGCAGAAACGGCCACTTTAGCAGTACTACCCAATGCCCCAAGTTTAATATATCCCGGAAAGAACCAAAAAAACCTGTTAAAAAAGCGTGATAGGCTGCTAAAGAAACTTCTTAAAAACAGGATTATAGACACACTAACCTACACCTTGTCTATTGCAGAAGGTTTACCTCAAAAACCCTATCCTCTACCTCAAATGGCACCGCATTTATTACAAAAAACTACAAAATCCCATTATGGGAAACGAATACAAACCACCATCGACTCCAAATTACAAGACCGTATAAACCGTATTGTAAAACACCATTACAACCAACTTAGCCAAAACGAAATCCATAATGCCGCCGTTTTGGTTTTAAATGTAAAAACAAGACAAGTTTTAGCATATGTTGGCAATACACCTACCGATAAGGGCCATCAAAAAGATGTAGATATTATAGATAAGCCCAGGAGTACAGGAAGTATACTAAAACCATTTTTATATACGGCTATGCTAGATGCCGGCGACCTATTGCCGCACACACTGGTAGCCGATGTTCCAACCCAATTTGGAAGTTATAATCCTGAGAACTACAACAAGACGTATGATGGTGCCGTATCGGCCAGTCGTGCACTATCCCGATCTTTAAATGTACCCTCTGTAAGAATGTTACAAGAATTTGGTCTAGATAGGTTTCACGATTATTTAAAACGCTTACATTTAAAAGACTTAAAATATAATGCCAATCATTATGGCCTATCGCTTATTCTTGGAGGTGCAGAAAGCAATTTATGGGATTTATGTAAAAGCTATGCAGCACTGTCCTCGACCTTGAACCATTTCTCTGAAACTTCTAGTGAATATTTTTCTAATGAATTTTGTGAACCCACTTTTTTAGCCTCTGAAATCATCGATTTTGGCAAAAAAACAAGCGATAAAACGCTTTTTGATGCAGGCTCTATTTACTTAACCTATGAAAGTTTAAAAGAAGTAAACCGCCCAGAAGGAGATGAAAGCTGGGCATTCTTTGATGGTTCTAAACAAATTGCTTGGAAAACAGGGACCAGCTTTGGCTTTAGAGATGCATGGGCCATTGGAACCACACAAGATTATGTCGTAGGCGTTTGGGTGGGAAATGCCGATGGAGAAGGCCGACCAGGATTGGTGGGCGTTCAAACCGCCGCACCTATTTTGTTTGATGTGTTTGATCTATTGCCCAATAGCAATTGGTTTGCAAAACCATTTGATGACATGCAAGAAGCTACTATTTGTAATCAAAGCGGGTATCGCGCCTCGACAAATTGTCTAGAAACCACAGAAACATTTATTCAACTTAGTGGATTAAAAACAAAGCCTTGTCCTTATCATATTTTAATTCACGTGGACCAAAAAGAGCGATTTCAAGTGAATACGTCTTGCGAAAGTTTAAGCAACATCCAGCATAAACCTTGGTTTGTTTTACCGCCTTTAATGGCGCACTATTATAAAGCAAAAAACCCGTTTTATAAGCCACTTCCTAAATTTAGGGTAGATTGCTTTGGAAGCAGCAGCGTATCTATTGATTTTATTTATCCAAAAGAGAAAAACAGCATCTTTCTTCCTAAAGATTTTGATGGACAAACCAACGATCTTATCCTAAAAATAGCCCACTCCAAATCTGAAAGTACAGTCTTTTGGTATGTTAACGAAACGTTTATAGGCAGTACTAAAGACTTACATGAAATAGCGATAATCCCAGAACAGGGAAAACATATGATTACGGTTGTAGATGAGTTTGGCAATGAGGCAAAGCGCGGTTTTGAAATTTCGCAATAGCTATTTTGGCACTTTCAGAAGTAAATAATCACTTGCATATCAATCAAATAAGTTGTATTTTAGATAAAACAAAACCCCGATAACGAGCCGAACACTCAAAAAACGGGGTTT